>JAZUDP010000198.1:0-6301 GCA_045639705.1 Acutalibacteraceae bacterium | reverse complement strand
GATGAATCGGGATATGCCGCAATAGTTAAGCAGGTACACGACAAGGAATTTAACGCTGAAATAAAAAGACGGGAAGAATCTTTTGAAAGTGAGAAAAAATTAGCAGTTGCAAATGCGGAAGCGGAAAAGGATAAGAAGATTGCCGAGCTGCAGAGTCAGATTCAGCAGATTAACGCGGCAAATGATTTAGCCCTCCAGACTGCAAATTCAGAAAAAGAGAAAATTGCAGGTGAAAAAGAAACCGCTGTTAAGCTTGCTGTTACCAACGCAGAGGCTGAAAAAGACAGGCTTATAAGTGAGCTGAAAGCTCAGATTGCGACAGCAGATACCGAAAAGGAAAAAGTTCTTGCAGAGAAAGATAATGAAATCACAAGGCTTAACGGACAGATAGAAACCGATAAAGCCAATGCTGAAGCTGCCGTAAAGATTGCTGTTGCCGAGAAGGAAAGCGAGATAGAGCGCCTTAAAACGGAAAAGGCAACTGCCGAGAATCAGCATAAAACGGAAATTGATCTGATTAAGGATGCTCACGGTAAAGAGATTAAGGATAAGGACGCACTGATTGATTACTACAAGGATTTGAAAACCAGAATGTCAACAAAGATGGTCGGCGAAACCCTTGAGCAGCATTGCAGTATTGAGTTCAACAGAATTCGTGCGACGGCATTCCCCGAGGCATATTTTGAAAAGGACAACGATGCGAAATCGGGCAGCAAAGGCGATTTTATTTTCAAGGATTATTCTGACGGAGTCGAATACATTTCAATTATGTTTGAAATGAAAAACGAAAACGATACTACCGCAACCAAACACAAGAACGAGGATTTCTTCAAGGAGCTTGATAAGGACAGAAATGAAAAGGGCTGTGAGTATGCCGTTCTTGTTTCAATGCTCGAAGCCGATAACGAGCTGTACAACGAAGGTATTGTTGATGTTTCCTACCGCTATCCGAAGATGTATGTTGTCAGACCGCAGTTCTTTATTTCGCTTATTTCTCTGCTGAGAAACGCATCAAGAAATGCGATTGAATACAAGAAGCAGCTTGTAATTGCTCAGAATCAGAATCTTGATATCCGCAATTTTGAAGATAATCTTCTTGATTTCCAGACTAAATTCGGCAACAATTTCCGTATTGCAAGCGAAAAGTTTTCAACGGCGATAGATGAGATTGACAAAACAATCGACCATCTTCAGAAGGTAAAAGAAGGCCTGCTTGGCTCTGAAAGACAGTTAAGACTTGCAAACGATAAGGCGCAGGATTTAAGCGTAAAAAAGCTTACAAAAAACTGTCCTTCAGTAGCGGAAATGTTTGAGGAAGAAAAGAATAAGCAGTAATACATAAACGGAGCAGAGATTTCTCTGCTCCGCTTTGATGTTTTACCTGCTTCGTAAAAAGTACATTATCTAAATATTAAATTAAACATTTAACTATACTGTAAAAGAATTAATCTTCCATGTAAATTGAAAACGGCAGACTCATGTTTTCTGTTGACGCCTTTTTTCTATAGTCTATATCATCCGAAGGCTCATCTATTACGGCGATAAACTTCTTGCCGTAATCCATCAGCCGTGCGATTGTTTCGTTCTTGAAGCGGGTGACATAGCCAAGCTCCTCGTCTTCCGTCGTGTAAACGCAGATTGCCCATTCGTCATATTTGTTTTCGGGGTCACGGAACAGAGCGAGCTTTGTTCCCGGTGTCAGCTTTTCAAGAAGCTTTTTACCTTCCTCGGTAGAGGAATTAACGTGATAATACATTCCCGCTATGCCCGTTTTCAGAACAAGCAGCAGTTCTTTCTTTTCCGTATATGCATCTCTGTTGAAAAAACCTGCGGTTATTTCATCCTTTTTTTCCTGAAATAAATAATCGGGCATATCAGTTTACTCCTGTCATCAAGGCTATTTCATTTTTAAAAGCTGCTGTTTCTTCCTTTGATTTCTGCATACGGTACTTCAGACTGTCGAGATATTCCTGAATTTTTTCGGGGTCCTTCAAAGTTTCAACGGCATTGAAAGGAAACTCTTCTTTCATTTGCTTTATTTCTTCTTCAACAGAATGGAATTTTGCAATGTATTCGTCTGTTGCATTTTTTATTATCATGTCGTTCTCAAGCGGCTTGAAGCATTCGAAAAGCTCGGCCGCTATTCCGTAATCCGCTTCAAGCGCCTCCGAAATCTCTTCAGCCATTTCTTCTGCCGATTCTTCACTTTCGGATTCTTTGACGAACGATGCTATCTGCAGCGGAAAATCAGCCTGCTCCTTGAAAAGCATATCATACGCAAGCTTCAAAGCCTCAAAGCACTGACTCTTATAGGCGGCGACAGCGTTTTCGTACGCTTCCTTCTGCATCTGCGTCATATCGTGATTAATTTCGGGATGATATTTCTGAACAATTTCCTTATACATTTTCCGCATTTCTTCAGCCTGCTCATCCGAAACATCCGCAAGGGGAGTACAGCTTAACTCGCTTGCCTCGACAGCTTTAATCTGCTTTTCCTTTTCGGCCTCGATAATGCTGTCGATTTTCTCCATATCTATGGGCTCTCTGCGGTTTATGCAGGCCTGAATAAGCTCGACCTTTTTCTTCATCAGCGTTGCTTCAAGCTCGGAAGCCATGACATCTTTTTCATAGTTCCCGATTTTTTCCATATACTCTCTTTTTATCGATTCGGCTTCAACGTACCGCATATTCTCACGCTTTTCGATGATTGCCATCAGAGACAGCATTGCGGAATCAAGCTCAAGCAGAAGCCATGCGGAAAAGTTAATGTTTCCCATTATACTGCCTCCTTAAATGCGCTGATTATATCCTCGCTTGTGAGAACGGATAAATCGTCGTCGCTGATTTCATATGATGACGCAAGTCTGTCAGCCTGTATGCTTATGGCTTTTTCAAAAACGTTTCGCACCGCTCTTGCGTTGCCGAAATGTTCTTCTCTTACTTCGTACAGCTTTGCAAATGCCGATGTAAGAATTTCTCTTGCTTCATCGTCAATTCTGTATCCGTTTGAAGTGCAGAACCGTTCAAAAATCTTCGTCAGTTCGTCGGTGTTGTAGTCGGGGAATGAGAAGTACTTGTTGAAACGCGAACGCAGACCCGGGTTGGAATCAATGAAATCGCGCATAAGGTTTTCGTATCCCGCTACAATCACAACAAGCTCATCGCGGTGGTCTTCCATTGCTTTCAGCAGAGTTTCAATAGCTTCCTTGCCGAAGCTGTCCTGAGGGTCGTTTACAAGCGAATATGCTTCATCGATAAACAGTACGCCGCCGATTGCATCCTGAATTACTTTCTGAACCTTGATAGCTGTCTGACCTACATAACCTGCGACAAGACTGCTTCTGTCGGCTTCTACAAGCTGACCGTTTGAGAGAAGTCCCATGCGGTAATATATTGACGCAACAAGACGCGCAACCGTTGTTTTGCCCGTTCCGGGATTTCCCGTAAATACAAGATGGTAGGAGATAGGCGGAACAATAAGACCTCTTGATTCACGAAGTTTGCAGATTTTTATGAAATTCAGAAGAGAGTTAACATCTTTCTTTACTGTTTCAAGTCCGACAAGGGAGTTCAGCTCATCAAGAAGCGCATCAAGGTCTTTTGTCTCCGCGTTATCGGCAGGTTTGGTTGTTACGGGCTGAACCTTGCTTTCTTCGGAAATGTCGTTATCTGTGTCTGTCAGACCTTTTATGGAGATTTTCAGATGAATTACAGGCTCATCGTCAGAGCCGTCATCATTGGCTTCTTCAGATTTGTCTGCTGTATCTTCTGCTGTTTTGGACTTTTCAACACGCTCGTTTGACCAGTAGGTATCATCATCTCTCGGAGTGACGAAGCTGTTCCAGTCATACCTGCTCTGCAAAAATTTAATACTGTTTATGTCGCAGATTCTTTTAAGATCTTTTACGATATTGCCGACTTCATTCGCTTCCTCAATTGTGAAGTCGCCGTTGATGCAGGCAAAACCGACAACCAGCTTTGCGATGCTGTCAATCAGAAAACGGCTGTCAGATGTATTGTTCTGCTTGTCGTTTTTTATGACGCTGAAAAAGAAATCGGGAACCTTCATTGTTCTTGTTTCGTTATAGCAGCATCGCATCGCGGTGATGATTTTCGGCGGGTCATAATATGTACCGGCCGCAGCTTTTATTGCTTCGCTGTAGTCGGGAGCGTAAAGACCGACTGTTCCCCATACGCGGAAAACGGCGCAGAGAATATATTTTCTGAATTCTTCCTCACAGTCATAATCTGAAAGAAGGGTAAGTATATCGTCGTATTCATTTTTCAGACTTTCATATTTATCCATAAGAAAATCCTCCTTGTTTATGCGATTATACCATGTATAACCGTCAAAATCAATCTGAACGGGGACCGGCATATAAGCGGTAATAATCCTCTTCGCCGTCGGCATATCTTCGGTAATCGATTACTTTTGTTTTCTGAAGATATACTCCGAGATATGAAGCAAAGCCTCCGTGTCCCATCTGTCCGTCGGAATGAACGGCAATCAGGTTGCCGCCGATTACCCAGTCGCTGAGTTCAAGGCTTCCGAAACCGAAGCCCTCGGAAAAAGCCTGCCGGTAAAATTCGGCGCAGGTTTCTTTGCTGTCAAGATAAATCCATATCTTATCTTCTTTTTCGGTCAGCTGTTTAAGCGTTCTGTTCTGATACATTTTCTGCATCTCCTTATAAAAGATTACCATAAAGAGATACAAAAAAGCACCCATCGTTACGACAGGTGCGGAATATCTTTTCCAACCTATCGTTCAGCCATTAGCACCTTGCCTGTCGCAGGTTGCTGTGCAGTCTCCGGGGCTGTCCCTCATGCACTCTTTATAGGTTGAGGTAATTATATCACAAAAATATATGCTGTCAATAAATTTTTCGGAGCTGCAGTACCAAAATGAGGACTGAAGACTGTGAGCTATACGACCTAAGCGCTGTTGAAGACCGGCAGAATCCGATATCAGGGACTTTACTGTGTTTTTGAAGAAAATAATAATTGACATGAGGATTATGGCGTATATAATGAAATCAGAAATTATATTCGGGGTGATTTTGATGTTTAAAAAACTTATTTTTGAAAGCATAGGATGGCCGGCTGATAGTGAAAAAGTCGTAGTTACAATTAAAAATGAAAATATAATCCTTAAAATTACAAAAAGAAATGTTGCCGTTTCAACAACAAAAGAAGTAACCGTACCCTCATCTGTCTTTCTGAAAAAATTTGATGCGATAAATATAGTGGCATGGGAAGAAGACTATTTTAATCCCGATATACTTGACGGTGAGAGTTGGGAGCTGAAGTATTATACAACCGACGGAAAGATAAAGAAAGTTACAGGCTTGAATGCATATCCCGAAAATTATAACGAGCTTATTGATTTGATTTTTTATGACGATACTGATGTTTAACTGAAAGCGAGGATGATAATTATGATGTCAAGTCCGGAAATGTATATTGAGGTATGGAAAGACAAGTCTTATGCGGAACTTGTAGAAGAAAAAAACAGTCTTATTGAAGAAATCACAAGATTTGAAAACGGGGATACTCATCAAGGAGAAATAGTGATAAATCCCACACCCGAAGTGGTATATCAGTACAACCTCGGATATCTTTCAGAACTTTGCAAGTTAATCGTTGAAAAGTATCAGCGGGAATATGTCTGGGCGGATTTTTATACTGATGAAGACGAATAAGTATTTTGGAGGGAAACGAATATGCCGAAGACTTTATTTTCCAAAGACTTGGAGCTTTCAAAAATCGCACTGAAAAGGTTTTCCAAAAGTACCAACGAGAAGCTGATAAGTTTATTAGCGATTAAAAACGGACATGAACATATCGTTAACAGTATTTACGATTTACTGCAAAATGAAAACGCAGAAGAGAATGATTTGCTTGCTCTGATGGAAAAGCTGAAACAGGAAGCCGAAGAAAAGTAAACCTGCCGGGTTAAGAAAGCAGGAACAGGAGGGATAACATGGCATACAGCGAGCTGGTTAAAAATTTTAATAAAATCCGCGACTATATGCGTGAATTCTATGTGTACGGCTTCAAGAGCCGTGATGAATTCACAAAGAAAAGCGCCCGCTCCTACGATGACGAGCGCCGCCGCATGGAAAGCTGGCTCGGAGACTACATGAGATTCCGTCAGACTCCGGATGGTAAGAATGTTTTTATTTCCATCGACAGCCGTGTGTCCCGCCACAATCCTTTATACAAAGCATGGAAGGCAAAGAGTTTTACAGACGGGGATATCACCCTTCACTTCATTTTATTTGACATCCTGTCTTCTCCGGA
>JAZUDP010000197.1:0-45281 GCA_045639705.1 Acutalibacteraceae bacterium | reverse complement strand
GAGGGCTGGATTGAGATTCTCGGCGGCGGCATGGTTCACCCCAAGGTTCTCAAAACGGGCGGCATTGACCCCGAGGTTTACAGCGGCTTTGCTTTTGGCGTAGGTCTTGAAAGACTTGTTATGTTCCGTTTCAACATTGACGATATGCGTCTGCTTTACGAGAACGATACAAGGTTCTTAAGCCAGTTTTAAGGAGGTGCCGTAAGATGAATTTATCAAAAAGATGGTTAAAGGATTACGTTGATTTCAACGGTACAGATAAAGAATTTGCCGATGCTATGACCCTTTCAGGTTCAAAGGTTGAGGCATATGAGGTTGAGGGCGCAGAGCTTTCAAATGTTGTTGTTGCCAAGGTTGAGGCTATCGAGCATCATCCCGACGCGGATACTCTCTGGGTATGCCAGCTCAATGTCGGAAAAGAAGAAAATGTTCAGATTGTCACAAGCGCACAGAACCTCAAGGTCGGCGACTATGTTCCCGCCGCACTCCACAAGTCAACTGTTGCGGGCGGTCAGAAAATCGAAAAGGGCAAGCTCCGCGGCGTTGAAAGCTTCGGTATGATGTGTTCCGTTGCGGAACTCGGCATCACTGTTCACGATTTCCCTTATGCTATTGAAAACGGTATCTTTGTTCTCGGTGACGACTGTCAGAAGGTTCCCGGCATGGATATCCGTGAGGCAATAGGTCTTAACGATACAGTTACGGAATTTGAAATCACATCCAACCGTGCGGACTGTCTTTCTGTTATCGGTCTTGCACGCGAGGCAGCCGCAACCTTCGGCCTTAAGCTCAATGTTGAGGCTCCCGTTGTAAAGGAAGGTCACGGCGATGTTAACGGTATGCTCAGGGTAGATATTCTTGAGTCGTCAAAGTGCTACCGTTACTGCGGCGCGGTTGTTGAAAATGTACGCGTCAAGCCCTCTCCGCTGTGGATGAGAGAAAGACTCCGTGCCTGCGGCGTTCGCCCGATTAATAATATTGTTGATATAACAAACTTTGTTATGCTCGAATACGGTCAGCCGATGCACGCATTTGACCTGCGCTATCTTGACGGCGGTCACGTTATAGTAAGAAATGCGGCTGACGGTGAAACAATCACCACACTTGACGGCGAGGAGAGAAATCTCAAGCCCGAAATGCTCGTTATCGCTGATGAAAACAAGCCCGTTGCCGTTGCAGGTGTTATGGGCGGTGAATTCAGCGGTATCATGGACGACACAACAACTATCGTATTTGAGTCAGCGTGCTTCAACGGTGCAGGCGTAAGACGCACCGCAAAGGCTCTCGGCATGAGAACCGAGGCTTCTTCGAGATATGAAAAGGAACTCAATCCCTCAAGCTGCCGCACATGCCTTGAACGTGCGCTTCAGCTTGTTCAGATGCTTGACGCAGGCGATGTTGTTAACGGCATTGTCGACTGTTACAAGACTGTCAAGGAGCAGGTTGTCCTTGATTTTGATCCCGACTGGGTTAACGGCTTTATCGGTATAGATGTTTCAGCCGACGAGCAGAAAAAGATTCTTGAAAATATCGGCTTTGAGGTTAAGGACGGCAAAATCTATTCTCCCTATTTCAGAAACGATATTGAACACAAGGCTGACATTTCAGAGGAAATCGCACGCTTCTACGGCTACGATAAGATTCCCAACCGCGCTCTTACAGGCGAAGCAAAGGCTAAGCTTACCGACGAGCAGGTGCTTGAAAGACTTGTTAATTCCACTCTTGTTTCCTGCGGACTTACCGAAATCAGCACATATTCATTCGTAAGCCCCAAGACGCTTGATAAAATTCTTGTTCCCGCTGACAGCGACCTCAGAAAGCTTGTTGTTATCTCCAATCCTCTCGGAGAGGATTCAAGCGTAATGCGTACAACATCAATTCCCTCTATGCTTGAGGTTCTTGCGCGCAACTACAACAACCGCAATATGGACGCCGCACTTTATGAGCTTGCGACAGAGTATATCAGCCGCGGTACAGAGGAGCTTCCGGTTGAGAAGCAGACAGCCGTTATCGGCATGTACGGCAAGGATTACGATTTCTATGTAATCAAGGGTATTGTAGAGGAGCTTCTTGACAAGACAGGTGTTGACGGTTATGATGTTGAGCCGCTCAGAACAAATCCCACATTCCACCCGGGCCGCTGCGCTAAGCTTACCGTTGACGGAGAAGAGCTTGCGGTTATCGGTGAAATTCATCCGAAGGTAAGCGAAAACTTCGGTATCGGCACAAGAGTATATGTCGCATCAGTAAGCTTTGAAATGATTGAAAAGTACAGAAACGCAAACAGGACATACACTCCGCTGCCCAAGTTCCCCGCAGTTACACGCGACCTCGCTTTTGTATGCGAAAAGGGTCTTACTGTTCTTACTCTCGAAAAGGCAATCAAAAAGGCGGCAGGCGCAATTCTTGAGGATATCGCTCTGTTTGATATTTATGAGGGCTCTCAGATTCCCGAGGGAATGAAGAGCGTTGCGTTCAATCTTAAGCTCCGTTCAAAGGATCATACTCTTAAGGACGACGAGGCTGACGCGGCGGTTACACGCGCAATTGAGGCTCTTAAGGAGCTTGGTATCAGCCTCAGAAGCTGAGGAACGTAATTTTTTACAATTAGTTTACATTTTCACTTGTTATCCTTAATAAAATAGTGTATAATATTTTTTAGTAACCGCTGAGCTTTGCGCATTCGGTTTATCAGCGGTTACATTGTTCGGAGGTGTTTGCAGTGACAGATAAAACCATTCAGTTCTCCATCAAGGAGGACCATGAACGTGAAATGAAGTCTACTCTGAGTGCGGTTTATAATGCGCTGAGCGAAAAGGGCTACAATCCTATCAGCCAGATAGTCGGCTACATTCTTTCCGAGGACCCGACATACATCACCACTCATAACAACGCAAGAAGTCTTATCCGCAAGATAGACAGAGATGAGTTGTTGCAATCATTGGTTAAGAATTATCTTAAAGACTAAGAAAGGCAGTACACAGTTATGGCAGCAAAAGAAAAAAGCAAGTTTCTTGAGTATCGCGGCAAGCCCCTTGTACGCAGCGGAAACACAATATATTACGGCAATATGAGCGACCCGTTTGTTATTATTCTTCAGATAACAGGCACAAAAACCATTGAGGATATGGAGGTTGCCGACAGAGTTCTTATTCAGCTTGTCAGCACCGACCCGGATTGCCGTCCCCGTGACCGTATAGTTAAAAAGAGTGAGAAAAAGGGTCTTTACAACGCAATGGATATTGCGACAATCTGGCTTGAGCGCGCACTTGAAAAGGGAACAGCATAAAGCATCATCTGATACAGCGGCAGAATATGCCGCTGTATTTTTCTTGAAATAACTTGATTTAATCTGTTTTATGTACTATAATATATAAGTTAAATGTAATATGGGAATTATGTTAAATTTCTGAGATTTTATGGACAGTTATTTTTATCGGCAGTGTATAAGCACAGCCTGTCCATGCGATATCCGGGAGGAAAAAGGATGAAAAACAAATTAAACGGAGTGTGTGCAATAGCGGTTTCGGCGGCAATTCTGCTCTCAACCCTTACCGCGTGCGGTCAGAAAATAAACGGCGGCAGCAAATCGCAGAATATACAGGGAAATCAGACGGCTGTATATCCCGTAAACGGAAACGGTTCGGCCAATGCTGAAACACCCGCCGATTCTCAGAATGATGCCGGCGGAAGCTTCGACAGCGGAAACAGCTCCGGCGGAAGTTATTCGGGCGGTTCCTCAAGCTCAGGGGGAAGCTATTCGGGCGGTTCCTCGGGCGGCAGCTACTCCGGCAGAGGAAGCAGCTCGTCAGGCGGCTCTTCGTCAAATCCGGGCAAAACTCAGAACAGCTCCGTCAGTTCAGATAAGACCGGGTCTTCAACAACTGCCACAACTACCACCACCTCAAAAACAACAAAATATGTCTACGATATCAAAAAAATAATCAACAATGCACCGCTGAATCCGATGCAGACAAATGACCCGGACCTTGATAAAATAATTGATGAAATATTCGCGAAGATAATTACTGACGACATGACAACCTATGAAAAAACCCGTGTCCTTTTCGATTACCTTGTTCAGAACAACGAATACGGTTATCTTGCCGCTGTAGGAACACAGACCTCATATGTCAGTCTTTACGATGTTGATGTTGTAACCCGCGCAAAAACAATTTTCAAGTACAAAAGAGGCACATGTATTGACTTTGCAGCCGCGTTCATGTGTCTGACAAGAAGAATCGGCCTTAACTGTTATATGGTTCAGGGAAGAATAACCGACCTCAACGGAAAAACCTATCATCACGGATGGAATACAATCAGAGTTGACGGCGTTGACTACACCTTTGACTCGCAGGCCGATTTCAGAGTAAGACAAAGAGACGCAAACGGCAGAACCAAGTTTGTTAATTTCGGCACATATTATCCGCAGGTTTTCCCTGTTCAGTATGTCAACCTTGCCGTAAACACGTTTAAGAATTTCAGAACCTTCTGATAGGTTTTATACTGAAAAGAAAAATAAAAGCAATTCAGAGAAAGCAGAAACTGTAATCTCTGAATTGCTTTTTATGTTTTTTCGGAATTGCGCCTGATTATCTGATTATTTTCTTTACTTTCGCTTTTATTTTTCTTACGGTGTCTGCGCCGTCCTCGGCCATTCTGTTTGTTGTCAGCGTTGAATATCCGTCGACCTTGCCGATTTCTTCAGCGCTCAGCTCTTCAAGCAGTTCGTCCATTTTAATAAATGACTTTATCTGCTCGCGCATAAGCTCGGGGTCGAATTTGTCCATTTCATGGTTTTCGCTTACAACACACAGACAGTCGGGAGCGGTTACAAGCGCGATTTCGGGAATGCCTACGTTGAACAGCGGCTGTCCCTCACCGAAGTGCAGAAAATTGTGACCTCTGAGTGTAAGAGTATGTACCTTTGTTCTGCCCTCAAGGCTTTTAAGATAGACATCGTTCATAGTTGCATTGCCTGTGTAAACAATTTCCGTCTCCACATCGCCGACCTGAGCGTACTGTCCGTCGTAGTTTTCCTTCCACATTTTACAGCCGAAATGCTCAAGCGAAAGTCCCGCGACAGCCTTCATGTGACCGTCCTTGCCGTCCCAGAGACTTTTGTGCGCGGCAAGCCATTTTGATGTTGCCTGAACACCTCCGCCGTTGATATCTTTAAAGTTCGGCAGTCTGAAATGACCTGTAACAAAAACAAAAATATGCGTTCTTTTAAGCGGCTTGTTCTTAAGCTCCTTAATCATTGCAAGCACGGCGATGGGACCGTTTTCTTCAATGCAGTTTGTGCCGTCGGTGTGAGTGTTGACGATTACGCACTCTTCCTTGTTTTCTCCCTCAAGGATACAGTAAAACGTTTCTGTTTTGGCACAGTTTTCAATTTCACTTTCAAGCGTAAGCGTCGCGGTCTGTCTGTTTTTCGCGGCTTCAATTACTTTTTTACCGTTTTCTGCGTTGACCCAGAGTGCAGGCATATGGAAATAATCAAGGATAAACGGAAGATACTGACCCTCAATGCAGTCGCTGTTTATGCCCTTCCATATGCATATAACAGCTTTTGCGCCTGCAAGCTTTGCCATGTTGAGAAACGGGAAATTGATAAACGATGTTGCGACAGGACCGTTGTAGTGCGCGGGAAGCTTAAGGCCCTCGGGTACGCTTGTGCCTCTTTCGTCAAAAGCAAGCTCGCTTGCAAGAAAATCGAGGTCGCTGACCTCAACAACGGCAATTTTGTCCTTTGCGGCAAGATAGCCGACATGCTTTTCTCTGATATGCACAAGCTCGCCTGTAACGCCTTCGGCAGAAGTTCTGCCCGAATAGGGGAAGGCTGAAGAAACGGGTATTTCCGTGTCATCCGCGCCGTGAATTGTCAGTGCGCTGCGTTTTTCCTCCCAGCGCATGAATCTGTACGGATCCGAATATACCTCAAGACCCATTTTGCTGACTTCTTTTTTCAGATACTCAATAAAATCCTGCTGAGCTTTCGAACCTGTAAGACGTACGCCGAAGCTGTTCATTTTTTCTACCTGTTCATAAAGCTTTTTTGCTGAAGGAACTGCCATTTTGATTACCTCTCTTTCGTTACAGAAGAATTATACACCCGTACGGAATAAATGCAATATCCGATACAGACATTGCAGATAAAAAGTATGCAAAATTTTTCTTGTGTATATATAGACTGTGTGTTATAATATACTTGTATTAAAATGCGAAGTTTTACGCAGGAGGTAAATTATAATGGATATAGCGGATTTAGCTTCAAAAGCAGTCATTAAAATTGCAAAGGGCAAGGGCAAAAGACTTGCAAAGCAGGGTAAAGCTCCCGAGCTTCCGAAGGTTCAGCCCGTAACATTAAAGAATACGGCAGACGGCAAATACGATGTCGGTTTTGCAATGCTTGAAACAATGCCTGACGATTTCGGTCAGAAGACAAAGAACAAATACTACATAGCAGGACACAAGATGGCTCAGGACATGACGGGCATTCATGATCCCATTACCGTCAGCGCAATGTGGATTGGCGTCGGCGAAGAGGGCGGCATTGTCATGGTAAGCGCAGATATGGTCGGCCTTACAAATACTGAGGTCAATATTATCCGTGCGAGCCTTGCTGATTTCAGCAAAAAGACAAACTGCAGAGCAATCAATATCTGCTGCACTCATCAGCATGCAGGCTTTGATACAACAGGCTACTGGGGCAGACTTCCCAAGACCGGCAAGGTTGACAGCTACATGAAGAAGATTTTTGCGAATGTCAAGGCTGTCTGCGAGCAGGCGTATGAGAACAGAACAAAGGGCGACCTTTATCTCGGCACAGCTCATGTTCCCGAGGCTCAGTGCTGCAAGCGTGAAAACATGAAGCTTCACGATACGCTTACAAGATTCCGTTTCGTTCCCGATGACGGCAGCAAGGAAACATGGTTCCTCAACTATGCGGCTCATCCCAACACACTCGGCGGTCAGAACACTCTCTGCAGTGCCGATTATCCCTACTTCCTCCGTCAGACAATCTACGGGGAAAAGGATGTAAACGTTCTCTACGGTATCGGCGCAATCGGTGCTGTTGACCCCGGCTTCCCCGAAATCGAGGATAAGTGGCAGAGAGTTGAAAAGCAGGGCAAAACCCTCGGCGCAGCGGCTCTTGCAATCAGCAACGATGAGAAGATGCCTGCCGAAATCACTGTTCTTCAGCAGCCATTCTATTATCATGCCGACAACTCTGTTCTCTTCTTCCTTGCTATGATTAAGGTTATGAGTTCCAATATTGCGCAGAGCGACAAGAGCGAACTCGGTGCGGCTCTTATTTCGGAAATGACATATATGAAGATAGGCACACAGCAGATTGTTCTTCTTCCCGGCGAAGCTTTCCCCGAGGTTGCATACGGCTGTGATGTCTCCGCTGAGGATTCCGCAACAGGCAGAGGTCCCGAAATCAATCCTCCCTGCCTTACGGAGGTTGCAAAGGATAACGACCTGCTTGTATTCGGCGTTACAAATGACTTCACAGGCTATGTTGTACCGCCCAACGATTTCGTTCTTCACAAAACTCAGCCGTATCTCAGCAACGGCAGAGACCGCTTTGACAGAAGCCATTATCATGAGACAAACTCAATGGGTTATTCCGCGGCGAATACTCTTTCAACAACGCTTGCCGATATAATGACAAGAGTTAAATAATCGAGGTTTTTTACTTGAAATACAAATATGAACTGCATCTGCATACAGGTGCGGTCAGCCGCTGTGCGGCAATCGAGCCTGAAAAGGCGGTAGAGCTTTATAAAGAAAAGGGCTACGACGGAATAGTTGTTACGGACCACTATTCCGTCCAGACCTTTTTTGACAGACATCTGTTTGCTCCGCAGAAGGATACGGATTTTTTTCTTGAGGGTTACCGGCGCGCGCTTAAGGCGGCAGGGGAGGACTTCACCGTTCTGCCCGGTATGGAGCTGCGCTTCTACGGCAACGGAAACGATTACCTTGTTTACGGCATAACGCCCGAATTCCTTAGCGAAAACGGCAACCTCATGACATACTATTCACGCCGTTTCCATGAGCTTTGCAGAAAAAATAACATGATTTTTGTTCAGGCTCATCCGTTCAGACCGTACATTTTCAGAACCAATCCGAAATATCTTGACGGCTGTGAGGTATACAACGCAAAAAACAGGGACAGCGGCATAAACGAAAAGGCTCAGAAATGGGCAGAGGAAAACAGTATGCCCGTCCGTATCGGCGGAAGCGATTTCCACCGTGAAAGTCAGATTGACAATATCAGCGGAATCATTACCGAAGAAAAAATAAAAACCAACGAAGATTTAATCCGCATTCTCAGAAGCGGCAAATACGAAATAATAAAATAAGGGAGTTGGAAACCGATGAACTTATTTAAAAAGATAATATCACTTATTTTATCGGCAGTGCTGGTGCTTACGGTTATTCCTGTTGCCGTATCGGCAGCCGATGAACCTGTGCGCGAGTTCAAATGCGCGTGGTTCAATGAAACGCTCACATATCCTTACGAATATTCGGACAGCTATTTTTCGGGCAGCTCGCTTGAATACAATCATGACCTTGCAACGTTTTCTCTCTGCGTCGCAATGGCTTCGTTTAATTCCTTTGACAAAACAAAGGGCGACGAACACATCGCGAAGCTTCTGACAGACTGCGGCTATGAGGTAAGCTCCTACGGCTACGATACGGAGGATTACGACACCGTGGCTGTCGATTTCGGCAGAAAGGAAATTGACGGATACAATGTAATCATTGCGGCAATCCGAAGCGGAAACTACGGCATGGAGTGGGGCGGAAATCTCCGCGTCGGCGGCGGAAACGGCGACCACGAGGGCTTCAGAATCTGCCGTGACCTGCTTGTCGGCTATATGAATACATATTTTAAGGAGCATCCCTGCAAGGGCAGAACCAAGCTTCTCATTCCCGGCTACAGCCGCGGCGGCTCCGCAACCAATCTTCTGGCGGCGGCGCTTGACGACGGAAGCTATAAGGAGGTTCTTACCGAAGATGACTGTATTGCCGGAGTCGATATCGAGGAGCTTTACGCCTATGCATTTGAAGCTCCGCAGTGTACGACAAATAAAAATGCGCACGACAGCATTTACAACAATATTTTCAATATTGTTAATCCAAACGACTATGTTCCGATGTTTGTAATGGACGAATGGGGCTTCCTCAATTACGGAAGACGCGTTGAAATGCCCTGCGCCGATAACTGTGATAATTATTCGGAATATTATGACAGAGTCTGCGAAGAATTTGATTCCTTTATGGGACCCAATAACAGAAAAGCAAAGAACTGCTTCTACAGCGAGGAAGAATCCCGTTCCGCCGAGGCAACGCTGAATCTGATTTTCAGGGAGCTTGCCGGGGATGTAATGAAGAGCCGCGAATACTATCACGAAAATTATGAAGGCTCGCTTGTTTTCTTTGCGGGACAGTATCTCGGCAAACAGCGCAAGGCGAAGGATTTCTTCAGAACAATGGGCAGAATTGCTGCTGCGAACACCGTAAGCCTTATTCCGTCTAATTTGACGAAAATAAAGAATGACGGCTACAAAAAGTACCTTGCGGCGTACCTTGCCTCCCGCAACGGCGGTGAGCTTTCCGAGCATGATGTCGAGGGTACGCTTACCGTACTGACGGAGCTGTTCAGATATATCAATACAAGCCGCAGAAATGTGGCTTCACTCGCAAGTCAGCTTCATACCGTTGCGGAGGTTCATCAGCCGTTTATCGCGCTTTCATGGATGCGTGCGCTGAATGAGAACGATATATACGCAATCAATGACGGTGATATTTTTATACACGATTTCCGTCTCAGCTGTGACAGAATGACGCTGAAAAGCAATGTCAGCGGAAAAATAACCGCCCGCTATGACATTGACACGGCGCATGTTGAATGGAAATCCGACAGACCGGAAATTGTGACGGTTGACGGATACGGAATTATTCATACAGCAGGTGAGGGAACAGCGGATATTATCGCTTCACTGATTAACGACGGCGGCGAGGTTATCGCTCAGCGGATCGTTAAGGTTACCGTAAAGCCCACCTTCTGGGATAAGGTAACAGTAATGATTAACAAGCTTTTTAAATAAAAAAACAGCAGCCTGAGAAAATTCAGGCTGTTTTCTTTGGAGGAGTATCATGTCATCTTCAGCAAAATTTACGTTTATTTTTGCCGTTCTCGGACTGATTGTCGGAATCGTACTTGCTCTTATAATGGATGTCAGCGTTATTATAAACATAATAATAGGCACCCTTGCGGGTGCCGCTGTCGGATATCTGTTCAATTCTTTTGTTCTTAAACGGTAAGGTCCGCCGTTCTCGCGTTGACAAGTTTTATTATATCGGCAGGCTTTACCTCAATCTGAGCGCCTACCTTGCCTGCGCTGACGGCAACGGTTTCGAGTTCAAGCACCGCCGAATGAAATGTTGTTCTGAACGGTTTTTTCATTCCGACGGGACTGCAGCCGCCGTGAATGTAGCCCGTAAGCGGAAGCAGCTCGTCCTGCTTTATCATTTCAATGCTTTTTTCCTTAACGGCCTTTGCGGCCTTTTTCAAGTCAAGATGCTCTGCGACGGGTACAACAAAAACATAATAGCTTTTGCTTGCTCCGCGGGTTACAAGCGTTTTATATACGGTTGTTACATCCTTGCCGAGAAAGCCTGCGATAGTAATACCGTCAGTCGGAATACCCTCGCCGTGCGGATAAAAGTGCGGTTCGTAGGGTATTTTTTTCTGGTCAAGAATCCGCATTACATTTGTTTTGTTTTCTTTATCAGCCATAGTATTATTCCAGATAGTCTACAATTTTCTTTGTCTTTCCGTTTCTTATATAAACGCGCGGAACACGGCGTGTGATACAGCACAGGAATTCATAATTGAATCTGCCCGAGATATCGCCTATTTCCTCGCAGGTGATGCAGTCGTCGCCGTCCCTGCCTATAAGCGTAACATTGTCGCCGATTGAAACATCGGGAATATCGGTAACATCAACCATGAACTGGTCCATGCACACTCTGCCCACAATTTTTGCCCGCTTGCCGTGAATCAGAACGCTGCCCTTGCCCGAAAGCAGGCGGGGATAGCCGTCCGCATAGCCTACGGGAATTGTCGCAATAACAGTCGGCTTCGTCGCAACGTATGTTGAGCCGTAGCTTACCGTATCGCCCTCGTGAATGGTTTTGATGTTGATTACAACGCTGTGCAGCTCCATCGCAGGCTCAACACGCAGATTATCCTTGTTAACATCCTCGGAGGGGTATAAGCCGTAGGTGACAATACCGCTTCTGACAAGATTAAGGAAATTATCCTCCTTGTCGATAATTGCGGCGCTGTTGCAGACATGCTTGATGGGAATGCTGATTCCTCTTGCCTCAAGCTTTTCAACAAATGCCCTGAACTTATCGTACTGATTGTTCATCGAGGTTTTGTCAACCATATCCGCGCATGCGAAATGGGTAAATATACCGTCAATTTCAATATTCGGAAGCTGAGCAATACGGCAGATTTCATCAATGCTCTTGTCGTCGGGAATGTAACCGATACGGCCCATACCTGTGTCAACCTTGATGTGAATATGCGCTGTCGTACCCATTTCCTGTGCAGCCTCGTTAAGCTCTTTGGCGATGCCGTACTGGAAGATTGTCAGCATGATATCGTTTCGTATAATTGTCTCAAACTGATTCGGGAAGACAAAGTCGAGAATAAGAATAGGCTTCGTAATGCCTGCGCGTCTTAAAGCGAGAGCCTCGCCGACGGTTGCGACAGCAAAGCCGTAGGTGCCGATTTCACTGAGCGCCTTTGTAACCTCAATAGCGCCGTGACCGTAAGCGTCACCCTTAACGACGGCAAGCACCTTTGTTTCTTTGCCGACTTTCTTTATAACTTCGTTTATGTTGTTACAGATTTTGTCAAGGTCGATTTTCAGATAGACCCTGTTCATATAGTCGAGATTAGCCATTTTAGCTCCTTTAGCTATTTAGTCAGTTATTGTGATTTTTTCAATTATCGGCATATCCTTTTCTTCAACAGCTCCGTTGTAGCCCTGAGGAACGCTGTCGCAGATTTTATCAACTACCTCCATGCCCTCGGTAACATGACCGAATGCCGCGTAATCGCCGTCAAGGTTTACAACGCTCGGCGAGGTCTGATGGCAGATGAAAAACTGTGATGAACCGCTGTTATAATCATTGGCTCTTGCCATGGAGATTGTGCCTCTTTCGTGCTTTATGCTGTTTTCTACGCCGTTGGATGCGAATTCACCCTTTATGCAGGTATCGGAGCCTTCGTATCCGATACCGTCGGAGCTGCCGCCCTGAATCATAAAGTCGGACATGATTCTGTGGAATTTCTTTCCGTCATAGAAGCCGGACTTCGCAAGATTCATAAAGTTCTGAACCGAAATCGGCGCTGCGTCGCCGTCAAGCTCAAGCTTGATTGTGCCGTAATCCTTTATAACAATTTCAGCATGGTGAATACCGCATTTTTCGGCTGTCATGATAACATCCTTTCCCATGCTGTTTTTTTCCGTAATCTGCTGTGAATTGCCGCTGTCGGATGTTGTTTCCGTCTTGCCGCAGGAGCAAAGGCAGAAGAGAATCATAAATACAGATAAAATCAAGCATACTGTCTTTTTCATAAAAAACACCTCTGAAAAATTCTAAATCTTATTATATCACATATCTTTCTTGCAGACAAGACATATTTTGTGTTATAATAACTTCACATTAATAAAAAGAAAACGGAGGAAAAGAAAAATGGATAAAACAAAAAAGGTTTTCAACATCATTTCGCTTATTCTCAACCTGCTGATTGTCGGCTTTACGGTATATGCCGTTTCCACATTCTATACGGGTACGGGCAGCGGCAATATGATGGTGCAGGGTACGGACAGCTTCCGTTTCTTTACAGTTGATTCAAATATTCTTGCGGCAATAATGTCGGCGGTTATGCTTGTGTTCAATATTAAAAGAATAAAAAACATCAATACCGGAATCCCGAATGCCGTCAAACTGATAAAATTTATGAGTACAGTTGCCGTTACTCTCACAATGATAACGGCGTGCTTCTTCCTCAGCACGGTTTACACCTTTGAAAAAATGATTTCGGGCAGCTGCTTCTATCTTCATCTTATTACGCCTCTGATTGCAATATTCGTCTGCACTGTTTTTGAGGCGGACGGAAAAATGAGCTTTAAGCAGATGCTTTCGGGACTTGTGCCGACGGTTGTTTACGGTGCGGTGTATGTTGTAATGGTGCTTATTCTCGGCAAAGAGAACGGAGGCTGGGAGGATTTTTACAGCTTTAACAGCGGCATACTTGAGAATAAGTGGTATCTGTCTATTTTCATTATGCTTTTTGCAACCTTCCTTATCAGTCTTGCACTCAGAGCAATTCATAACGGAGCAGCAAAGCTGGTTGATAAAAAATGAAGATAACATACAAAAATGTTTTTGAAGATGTATCCGACGGTGTGTACAATTATGTCCGCATTCCCGGAATAACCGCTGCCGGTGACGGTACGCTTCTGGCGTATTATGAATGCCGCATGGGTTCCGACTGGTCGGCAATTGACATCGGCATGAGAAAAAGCCGTGACGGCGGCAGAACATGGAGCGGGCGTAAAATTCTCGCTTCGGGTAAGGGCAGAAATACCGTAAACAATCCTGTAATGATTGCGGACGGAAATGTTCTGTATTTCCTTTACTGTGAAAATTACAAAAGACTTTTCTGCTCTGAAAGCACCGACTGCGGCGAAACATGGTCGGTACCCGTTGAGCTGACAGATGAAATCGACAGTAAGTCCGGCAGATTCTGGAGCGTTTGTGCCGTCGGTCCGTGCCACGGAATAAGGCTTAAGAGCGGACGGCTTGCAGTACCCATGTGGTTTGCCGAAAACAGAAACGATATTTTCTCCCACCATCCGTCATTTATCAGGGTGCTTTACAGCGATGACGGAGAAAACTGGGAATTAAGCGAAACAGTAGGCGAGGGGATACTCACTGACCCGAGTGAGTGCTGTATTGCCGAATGCGGCGGCAGGGTGATTCTTAATATCAGAAACGAAAACGAATGCAGGCTGAGGGCAGTTTCCGAAAGCGCGGACTGCGCACACTGGAGCGAGCCGTATTTTGAAGCGAATCTGATTGACCCCGTCTGCTGTGCGGGAATGTGCAGCGACGGAGAGAAGATTTATTTCTCCAATTGTGCGTCAAAGACAGAAAGGGAGAACCTGACCGTAAAATGTCTTGACGGCAAAGATAAAACCGTCTCCGAAATACTTGTTTCCGAAGACGGCGGTTACAGTGATATTAATACAGTTAATAATAAACTGTACGTTGTATATGAGCAGGATGATAATAAAGCTTTGAATTTCGCGGAAATAAAAATATAAGCACAAATTAATGCATATTGCCCTTGAAGGCTTGTTTTATATTATAAACATTTATTCGCTGAAGGTCCACGGGAAAAGCTTATAAAGAATAAGTCCTAAGACTGTTAAACCGGTCATGGATCCGATGATGCCGCCCCCGAAAATGGCAGATACAGCAAAACCTCCGAGATACTGAATCAAGCTCATGCTGGTAACGTAGACGGTTTTCTCCGCGCCGGAAAGAGTATCTTTTATCGTAAATGTAGTCGAGCCGTATTTTAAACCTCTTACAGAAATTTCACTGGTTGTTTTATCATAAGAAACTCTTGCGATGTCAGGATTATCCACGGTGATTACAATGTTATATTTGTCAATCGATTCTCCGTTTTTAAGAACTCCGACTTTACTTTTTGTGTCAAAAAGAAGTGTTGCTGTTCCTCCTTCGTAAAAATCGATTTCATAGTAATCCTTTGAAGAAGCAATTACGGCAAATGATGAAAACATAGCGATTACAAGAATGATACTTATTATTTTTTTCATATAAATCCCTCCTTTTTCATAATACTATCATTATAAATAATAAATGTCAAGATACTGATCTTTTTTCATTATGATGCCTTGTGACGAATAATATCGTTCAGAATGACATATTTGAACTCAACAATTTTACTGTGTACACCAATTCCAAAATAATCACCGATATCCTTTCCGTAATATCGGTGATTATTTTTATTCAGCACATACTTTTTTAATTGTTTCAACTGCCTTCTGCAGTACATCCATCGGAATGTTGAGAGCGGGAAGAAGTCTTACCTTGTCCTTTGCGGTAAGGCAGAGAACGCCGTTTTCGATACATTTGCCGACAACCTCAGCCGCCGGTTTTACTGTCTTTACGCCGACCATAAGTCCGATTCCGCTGACAGCCTCAATGCCCTCGGCACCTTCGAATGCCTTAAAAATATACTCGCTTTTCGCTTTCACTTCATCAAGAAGAGCGTCGTCGATTCTGCCGAGAATGCTCAGTGCGGCAGCGCAGCAGACGGGATTTCCGCCGAAGGTAGAGCCGTGGTCACCGTAACCGAAAACATTCTGAACCTTCTCGCTGAGCATTGCCGCTCCGAGAGGCAGTCCGCCCGCAAGTCCCTTTGCTGTGGAAACAATATCGGGTTCAAGTCCGAAATTCATATATGCATAAAGCTTTCCCGTTCTGCCGTTGCCTGTCTGAACCTCGTCAACGATGAGAAGCAGGTCGTTTTCCTTTACAAATTCGGAAAGTGCGGAAGCGTATTCCTGCGTGATCGGGATAACGCCGCCCTCGCCCTGAATGCATTCAATCATAACAGCGGCAGTCTTGTTGTTTGCAACTGCTTCCTTCAGCTCGTCCATATTGCCTGCTTCAACGTGAACAAAGCCCGGCGTAAGCGGCTGATAAAGCTCGTGGTAATGGTCCTGACCTGTTGCGGCAAGAGTAGTAAGCGTTCTGCCGTGGAAGCTGTTTTTCAGCGTGATGATTGTCTGATACTCTTCACCCTTGTTTTCTGCGGCAAATTTACGCGCCGCCTTGATTGCACATTCGTTTGCTTCCGCGCCCGAATTAGCGAAGAAGACCTTTTTCATTCCCGTTTTTTTGCAGAGCATTTCCGCAAGCAGAGCGCACGGCTCGGTGTAGTAAAGGTTGGACATATGCTGAACCTTGCCTATCTGCTCGGTAACAGCCTTCTGCCACTCGTCATCGGCAATACCGAAAGCCGTAACGCCGATGCCCGAACCCATGTCGATATATTCTTTTCCGTTAACATCCTTTACAACCGAACCCTTGCCCGAAACGATTTCAACGGGGAAACGCTTGTATGTACCCGCAACAAAAGCGGTATCTTTCTCTGTAATACTCATTTTCTGCCTCCTGTAACCATTGTGCCTGCGCCCTCGTCAGTAAGAAGCTCCATAAGAATGGAGTGGGGGACACGTCCGTCCATTATGATGACATTCTTGACGCCCTCGTTAATCGCCTCAATACAGCAGTCAACCTTCGGTATCATGCCGCCCGAGATAACGCCCTCTTCATAGAGCTTTGCGGCCTCTTCAAGATTGATTTCGGGAATGAGCGTTGACGGGTCGTCTTTGTCCCGCAGAATACCTGCAATGTCAGTCATCATGATAAGTCTTTCGGCGTTCAGTGCGCCCGCAATATATGCCGCGGCGGTGTCGCCGTTGATGTTGTAGGTATTGCCCTTTTTGTCACAGCCGATTGTTGAAACAACGGGGATGTATCCCTTTTCAAGAATATCCTCAATAGGCTTTATGTGAACCTTTTTGATTTCACCGACATAACCGAGCCTCTTGTCCTTTACGGAAGCCTCAATCAGTCTGCCGTCAATGCCCGAAAGACCGATTGCCTTGCCGCCCTTCATTTCAAGCAGGTTGACAAGCGTCTTGTTGACCTTGCCCGCAAGCACCATCTGAACGATATCAACGGTTTCCTTATCCGTTACACGAAGACCGTCAACAAATTCAGCCTTTTTGCCGAGCTTGTTCATCAGCTCGCTGATTTCCGGACCGCCGCCGTGAACAAGAACGATTTTAACGCCGATGAGCCACAGAAGAACGATATCCTCCATAACCTGCTGTTTAAGCTGTTCGTTAATCATGGCGTTGCCGCCGTATTTTACAACAACGGTTTTGCCCGTGTATCTTTTTATGTAGGGGAGCGCCTGGGTAAGAACCTCGGCACGCTCCGAATTGGAAAAATTATCTGTCATTTTCTGCACCTTATTTCATCAGGTTCTGTAATCTCCGTTAATCTTGACATAGTCGTAAGTAAGGTCGCAGCCCCATGCCGTAGCCTTTGCCTCGCCGTCGTTAAGTCCGATAATGATTTCGATTTCCTTCTCAAGAAGAACCTTCTTTGCAGTCTCCTCGGAGAATTCGATGCCTGCGCCGTTTTTGCATACATCGATTGTACCTGCACAGCTTGTGAATGAAACATCAACCTTTGTTACGTCAACATCAGCTCCGCTGTAACCGATGGCGCAGAGTACGCGTCCCCAGTTAGCGTCAGCGCCGAACATTGCCGCCTTGAGAAGACTTGAGCAGATAACGCTCTTGGCAACAGTTTTGGCGCACTTTGTATCCTTCGCACCGCTTACCTTGCATTCAAGCAGCTTTGTCGCGCCCTCGCCGTCGCCCGCAATCATTCTGCACAGGTATACGGTAACCGTGTTGAGTGCCTTCATGAATTCCGTGAAATCCTCGCCTTCGGCGGTGATTTCCTCGTTGCCCGCAAGTCCGTTTGCAAGTACGGTAACCATATCGTTTGTTGATGTGTCGCCGTCAACGCTTACCATGTTGAATGTGTCCGCAATATCGCCCTTGAGAGCCTTTTCAAGCATTGCAGGAGCAATAGCTGCGTCAGTTGTGATAAAAACAAGCATTGTTGCCATGTTGGGATGAATCATGCCGCTGCCCTTGGCAATACCGCCGATACGGCAGGTTTTGCCGCCGACCTCAAATTCAACGGCGATTTCCTTTTTAACCGTATCGGTTGTCATTATGCCCTCTGCGGCAGCGTCACAGCCGTCAGCGGAAAGATTTTTTACAAGCCCGGGAATGCCGTTTGCGATGGGTTCAAGATTGAGCGGCTGACCGATAACGCCCGTTGAAGCAACAACGATATCGTTTGCGCTGATTTTCAGCTCGTCGGCTATCATTGCACTCATTTTCTCAGCGATTTCAATGCCGTCTGCGTTGCAGGTGTTGGCGTTGCCGCTGTTGCAGATAACCGCCTGCGCCTTACCGTCTGCAAGATGTGTTTTAGTAACCGTCAGGGGAGCGCCCTTGACAAGATTTGTTGTATATACAGCCGCGGCTGAAGCGGGAACCTCGCTGAAAATAAGGGCAAGGTCTTTCTTTGTTCTGTTCTTGCGGATTCCGCAGTGTACGCCCGAAGCGGTAAATCCCTTTGCGGCACAAATGCCTCCGTTAATCTGTTTCATTTCAATCACCTGTATTTAATCCTTTCCTCTCGTCAACGCCGAGCAGTATATTCATATTCTGTATTGCCGAGCCTGAAGCTCCTTTTCCGAGGTTGTCAAATCTTGAAACAAGCAGGATTCTGTCTTCGTTTCCGCAGACGGTAATCTGCATATCGTCTCTGCCTTCATAGGCGTTTGCCGAAGTGAAGCCGTTTTCGTCGGCGTTTTCGGCAAAGTGAACAAGTCCGTTCCTGTAATATTCGCGGTAAACCGCTTTGATATCCTCAATTGTTCCGTTTATGTCAGAGGCGAAAACCGGAATTGTTACCTCCATGCCGGCGTAATACGGAGCGACAATCGGACAGAAAATCGGGTCAAAGTCAAGTCCGCTTATCTTTGCCATTTCGGGCAGATGCTTGTGCTTCTGTGCAATACCGTACATTCTCGGAGCGTCAAGCAGCGTGTTGCGCTCAGCGTCCTCATATTCGGTAATCATCTTTTTGCCGCCGCCCGAGTAGCCTGTCAGAGAGAAGCACGAAAGCTTCTGCTGAGGACTGATTACCCCTTTTTCAACAAGGGGAGCGGCAAGGGAGATAAATCCGCTCGCGTGGCAGCCGGGATTGGCTATGCGTTTTGAAGCTCTGATTCTGTCATATCGGTTTCCGATTTCGGGGAAGCCGTAGGTCCATCCGTCAGCGGTTCGGTGCGCCGTCGAGGTGTCAATGACCGCCGTCTTATCGTTTTCGATAAGCGAAACAGCTTCAACCGCCGCCGCGTCGGGCAGGCACAGAAAAGCGATGTCCGCGCTGTTCAGCGCTTCTTTTCTTGCAGCCGTATCCTTCCGCATTTCCTCGGAAAGTGTAATAAGCTCAATGTCGTCACGGCTCTGCATTCGCTCGCGGATTCTCAGTCCCGTGGTACCTGCGCTGCCGTCAATGAATATTTTGTACATAAAAACGCTCCAAATGAATAATTATTCATTATTATACATTTTTTTAGAATAAAAGTCAAGCAAAATACCGACTTATTCAAAAAATAATAAAATATACATAAATTATTCATCTGTACCTCCTGCAATATGCATTCTGCCCAAAACAGATTGTTTTTTTGCTTTTTTATTTATTTTCTGACATAATAACCGATATCTGTGAGCCATCTCTGTGCGTCCTGTTGTGAAAATTTTTCCGTCAGCGCTTGACACGGCGGATAATCTGTGTTAACATGCAAGTGTGATAGCACACATATCACACTTGACAGAGCAGTCAGCGCAGGCTGCGCGGGAAAATGCGCGTTCCCATCTGTCATTTAGCCGCTGATTTAATCAGTGTGAAAAATCAGCGGCGTTATTCAATAAACCAAAAGGAAATCAGGTGATACAATGGTTGAAATTGATTTGAGAAGCCGAATCCCGATTTATGAGCAGATAAAGAATGATATTCTTATGCGAATCAGACTGGGTATTTACAAGCCTGACGAACAGCTTCCCTCAATCAGGTCAATTTCGCAGTCCACGGGTATCAATGTCAATACGGTCAAGCGTGCCTTTGCCGACCTTGAGGAGGAGGGAGTTATATATACTCTCGTCGGACGGGGCAGCTTTGTATCGTCAGACGCAGTGAACAACACCTCCATTGCAAAGAAAGCACTGGAGGAAATCAGCGCGGACATACGCTCACTGAAATCAAAAGGAGTTACAAAGGATTCTCTGATTTCGTTGATAGAAAGTATTTATTCGGAGGAATAATAATGATTAAGGTTAAAAACATTACCAAAATTTTCGATGAATACACCGCTATTGACGATTTATCATTTGAGGTCGGTAATTCATCGGTCTACGGTCTTGTCGGTTACAACGGCGCGGGCAAGACGACGCTGTTAAAGGTTATTGCAGGCGTTTATTTGCCTGAAAATGGCTCTGTCGAGTTTGACGGGGTTGATATTGCGGCTCATCCCGAGGTAAAACAGAAAATGTTTTACGTTCCCGATGACCTTTATTTCGGAATTACCGCCACAATGAAGTCGATGGCGAGGTATTATCAGGATTTTTATCCCGAATTCAGCATGGAAACGTTTCTTAAGCTTTCCGAGCTTTTCGGGCTTGATATCAGAAAAAGAATTTCGGGTTTTTCAAAAGGCATGCAGAGACAGGCTGAGCTTGTTCTCGCACTCTCGTCAATGCCGAAGGTCATTCTGCTTGACGAATGCTTTGACGGACTTGACCCCGCAAAGAGGAATCTTACAAAGAGGATTCTGCTTGATTACATGGCGGAAAAGGAATGCTCCGTCGTTATTTCGTCTCACAATCTGCATGAGCTTGCGGATATGTGCGACCATATCGCCCTTATCAACGGTCAGAAAATCGCCATTGACTGCGCGGTTGATGACATGAACGGAAGCCGCTGCAAGTTCAGACTTGCATTTAGGGAAGCTGTAACCGAGGATATGCTCAAGGGCATCGAATACAAAAATTTCAGAGCGGACGGAAAAATTATCTCGTTCACGGTTTCAAAGAATCTTGACGCCGCCGAGGAGCGCATCATGGAGCTGAATCCCGTGCTTGTTGAGCGTTTTCCGCTTTCGCTTGAGGAAATATTCTTAGAGGAAATGGAGGACACGGACTATGACTTCGAAAAAATATTCTCATAATATGTTTCTTGCAATGCTCGGACAATCGGTAAAAAAGACCTGTGTCTTTCCGATTATATTTTTTGCCGCGGCAGCACTCTATATGCTGCCCGAGCTTGTCAGCATTCTGACTCCTCCCAAGGGAGAAGAATCATGGTATGACAGTATAACAGGCTTTTTCTTTGACGAAATCGGAATTGGCGGCGAAAATGCTCTGTTCAACGCGCTGCTTGTGTTTGCAGGCTTCGTAACCGCGGCAATTCTTTTCAGCTTCGCGTGGAGCAAAAAGCAGACGAATGTTGTTTTCTCGCTTGGCATGAGCCGCACACAGATATTCGTTTCACGCATTATTGCGGGACTTGCACCCATGCTCGGTGTTGCAGTGATTGTCACCCTGCTTGAAACCTGTCTGAACAAGCTTGCAGGTCTACCTGCGGATGCGCATTACTGGAAAATGGCACTTCTGATGATATTTTCATGGTACGCGGTCTATGCGCTTTCATTTGTGCTTTGCGCCGTCGTATTCTCCAATGTCGGCAATTTTATCGAGGGCGCGTTTTTTTCACTGATTCTCGCATTTTTCCCGACCGTTCTGAATCTGTTCCTTACCGCTTCGGGTTATCTTTACACCCTCGGCGCAAACGAGCTTAACTTTATATCAAAATGGCGCTGGAACGGTCCGTTTTTCCTGATTGAAATGTCCTCATTTTTCAACGAAGAAAGATATATTGAAAACAGTATTTCGGAATACTTCAGAAAAGACAACACGGCAAAGCTTGGATTTATTGACTATACTCCCGCAATAACGGCAACAGTTCTTGCCGCTGTAATCTTTTTACTCGGTCTGTATGCCTTTAAAAAGCATAAAAACGAAATTGCAGGCACCTTCGGCAGAGCGAAAGGCATAACGGAAATCACGGCGGCTGTCAGCGGCTTCTATGTCTTTACGGTATGTACAATGGGCTTCGGAGTGTTTATGCAGTACGCTGACGGAACCGTTCTGACCTTTGTACTTTGCATGCTCGCTTTCTTGGTGACAATGCTTGTATTCAAGCTGATTTTCTCAAACAGGAGAATCAGGTCGCTTAAGCAGACCTCTGCACGCCTGCCGTTCTACGCGGCGGGAATGGGCATACTTACCCTTGTTTTTGCCCTCGGACTTTTCGGGTATTCGAGCTATGTGCCCGAGCTTTCGGAGGTCGAGAGCGTAACTGTCAGAACATTTACCTTCCCGTATCTTAAGGAAGGCACATCCGGTACATCGTATTACGGCATGAAGAAAATGAATATTACTGACAGACTCAGCGCTGATATTGATTGCGATGATTCCTCCGTGAAATATACGGGCGGGGATATCAATACGGTTCTGAAGCTTCATCAGCTTATTATTGACGACGGCAAAATAAAGAACAGCGCAGACAATGCCTGCGGCTGTCCCATTGTGTTGCGGTACCGCCTTAAAAACGGCAAAACCGTTCAGCGTGTTTATTACGAGTCGACAGAGGAAACCGCACGCAGAATCCTCATGCTCGGCGATACGCAGAGCGCGAAGACAAACCTCAAAAACCTTCTCGGAGACGGCAAAAGCTATGCGGAACAGATTGAATTCTTTGAGGCAAAGCTTACGGAATATCTTGCCGAGCCTGTAACTCTGAATGACATTTTAGAAGTAGTAAACAAAGACGGATATATAATCGGAAATATATCAATGTCTGAACGTTACGGACAGTACGATTACTGGTTTTATGATTACAAAAGTGATAATGAATCAATATTCTACACGTCAGATGAAAAAAGCATGCTTTTCACATATGACTATTTTCAGTTTATGCACGGCAGCAGCTGCTACATTTACTCAAAGGATATGATTGACGGCTATACCCTCGGTTATCCCGACGATGAACTTATTGAGGCGCTTCACAAGGATATTGTCAGTCAGTCGGTCTCGCAGTATTTCCTGCATAAGCCCGAGGATGAACTCGGCGTACTGAGCTTCGGCTTAAGCTCAGGTGATTACATTGTTTACTCCGATGACGCTGCTATTATTCATGACAGCCGCGGTATGTCCTATGTCGAAACATATGACGGCGAAACCGTCCGCTACAGCCGGATGGAAGACCCCGACGATATGGATGAAAAAAATACAGAACCCGAAAAGGGTACTGTTGTTTCAAAAAATTCATGGAACATTAATTCCGGCGACAATCTTGCAATTGTTGTTACAAAGGACATGACAAACACAGTCAGATACATCGAGGCTCACGACCTTATGAAGTACATGACCGAAAAGCGCACAGCCGACGATATCAAAGCGGTCAAGACGGCAACGCTTTCCGGGCTTTACAGCAAGAGAAAACAGTCAGCCAATCTGCCCGTTTTCTACGGTGCGTACTGGTCCGACAATGCGGTTAAGCTGATGAACGAGACGCTGTCCGGAACACCGGAGGACGCATATCATACGTTCCTCAGAGTCGGAGAAACCGTAACGGATAAGGATAAAATTCAGAAGCTTCTTGACAATTCGCTTGTTTTCGGCTATTGCCCGAATAATTATGTGATTGTCGAAATACAGTACAACGACGGCGGACTTGCCACTGTTCTCGTTCCCGCCGACGCATACAAAGAAATATTCTAAACTAAAATTAAACCCGAAGATACATCTGTGTACCTTCGGGTTTGCTCTTATTCTTCTGTTGCTGTTTCTGTGCTTTCCTGCTGTGCGATTTCCTCTTTTACCTCGTCAACAGCCTGCATCGTTTCGGGCTGTTCCGCGGGTTCTGCAAGAGTTCCTTCCATGAGAGCCGCAAACTTTTTGCCGTCAATCTTTTCATGCATGATAAGATACTGAGCGAGGGCGTGAAGCTTGTCGACATGCTCCGAAAGAATCGCTTCCGTGCGGCTCATGGCGTTAACCATGATTGCCTTGACCTCGTCGTCAATAGCCTGCGCGGTTGACTCCGAAACAGTCTTTGCGTGACCGTAATCCTTGCCGAGGAATACCTCGTCGTTTGAGCCTGCATAGTTTACGGGACCGAGCTTGTCGCTCATGCCGTAGCGTGTAACCATCTTGCGTGCCATCTCTGTTGCGCGTTCAATATCGTTGGAGGCTCCTGTGGAAATATCGCCCATGATGAGCTTTTCGGCACAGCGTCCGCCGAGGAATGTAACAAGCTCGTCAAGCATTTCGTTTTTGTAGCGGAAATCCTTGTCCTCAGTGGGAATATACATTGTATATCCGCCTGCGCCGCCGCGGGGAATGATTGAAACCTCGTGAACGGGGTCCTGAGAGGGGAGATAGTAGCTTGAAACCGCATGACCTGCTTCGTGGTACGCGGTCATCTTCTTTTCCTTATCGGTAAGCTTGTGGGATTTCTTTTCCGTACCCATAACAACCTTGATTGTTGCTTCTTCAATCTCGGTCATGGTAATAGCCTTCTTGTTCCGTCTTGCAGCAAGAAGAGCGGCTTCGTTGAGAAGATTTTCAAGGTCCGCGCCGACAAAGCCGACCGTTGAATTCGCAATAACCTTAAGGTCAACATCGGGAGCGAAGGGCTTGCCTTTTGCGTGGACTCTCAGTATTTCCTCGCGTCCCTTTGTATCGGGATAGCTTACCGTAACACGGCGGTCAAAACGGCCGGGACGCAGAAGTGCGGGGTCAAGAATATCGGGACGGTTGGTTGCCGCGATAACAATAACGCCCTGATTCTTTCCGAATCCGTCCATTTCAACAAGCAGCTGGTTGAGCGTCTGCTCTCTTTCGTCGTGTCCGCCGCCCATGCCTGCGCCTCTGTGACGGCCTACGGCATCGATTTCGTCAATGAATATAACCGAGGGAGAATCCTTCTTTGCCTGGTCAAAAAGGTCACGCACACGCGATGCGCCGACGCCGACATACATTTCAACGAAGTCCGAGCCCGAAATTGAGAAGAACGGAACATCCGCTTCGCCTGCAACTGCGCGGGCGAGAAGAGTTTTACCTGTACCGGGAGGGCCTACAAGCAGTACGCCCTTGGGTATTCTTGCGCCGAGTGCGCTGAATTTTCCGGGATTTTTGAGGAACTCAACCATTTCGCTGAGTTCTTCCTTTTCCTCGTCACAGCCTGCAACCTGCTCAAATGTAGTCTTGTCCTTTTCGTTTTTCTGTTTCCGTGCGTTAACCTTGCCGAAGCCGAGGGTTTTGTTCATATCCCCGCCGACGGCGTTCATGCGGCGCATCATTACAACGAACAGGAAAACAAGCAGACCTGCCATGATAATCGTGGGAAGCAGGTTTACAATCCATGAGCCTGCCGAGCCTGAAATATACTCATATTTTACGATTTCAGCGTCGTTCTGAGCTTTTTTATTCTGCTCGCGCACCGTATCGTTTACATCGGAAATAAAGATATTTACATTGGGTACACGGTATTCCTTGAAGCCTTTTTCATCTCTTATCTTGTATTTAAGGGCGCCGCTTGAAAGATTGAGATTGAATTCTTCGATTTTTCCCTGGTCAAAATACTGGACAACCTGATAATAGGTTATTTTATCGTCAGGCTTTTCCGTATTTTTTGACGCAAAGGTTATTGCCGTGATAATAATAATCGGAATAACGATATAGGGGAGAAAGTCAAATATTTTTTTCTTTTTCCCGTTGTTTTTGTTTGAATTGTTGTTCAAAAATTTCACTCCTGTTCGGGTTTGAGTAAACGCTGATTAATTCAGAGCTTACTTGTTTTCATATATTTCACTCTTGAGAACGCCGATATAGGGAAGATTTCTGTATTTTTCGTCATAATCAAGACCGTAGCCGACAACAAATTCATCGGGAACATAGTTGCCGAAATAATCGGCGTAGATTTCGGCCTCTCTGCGCTCGGGCTTGTCAAGAAGCGTGCAGACCTTTATGCTTGACGGTTTTCTCTGCTCAAGCATTTTTCTGACATGTGAAAGCGTTCTGCCGCTGACGAGAATATCCTCCACAAGAAGCAGGTCTTTGCCGTGCAGGTCAATATCAAGGTCCTTGATAATTTTAACATTGCCTGATGATTTTGTGCCGCTGCCGTAGCTTGAAACGCACATAAAGTCGATTTCGCAGGGGATTGTTATAGCGCGCATAAGGTCGGCCATGAAAACAACCGAGCCTTTAAGAATGCTGACAAGGGTAAGGTTTTTGCCCTCATAGTCCCTGCTTATCTGTGCGCCGATTCTTTTAACCATTCCGTCAAGGTCTTCGCGGCTGAAAAATACTTTTTCAATATCGTTCTCAATCATTTTTTTCGTCCTCTCCAATAAGAAGTATTTTTTCTGTTTCTTTTTTTATTTTACATCTGTCCGCACAGCCGATGTTCTGAACCCACAGAATACCCTGTTCATCCGCAAGAACTGCAAGGCTGTTACGGTTTTCAAGATGTTTTTCATTAAATAATTTTTTCAGCGTCTTTGTGCAGCTGCTTCCTGCAGGACGCATTTTATCGCCTGCGCGTCTGTTGCGCAGAACGCATGTGCCGACTATGCTCTCAAAGTCTAACACTTTATTATGAACAATCTGTTTCGGCGGTAAATCATTTCTGTTAATAACCGATGCGGTAAATATTCCCGCAGGCGTTTCCGCGGAAAAGCTGCTGAAATCATATTCCCATTCGGTAAATATTTCTTTTTCGGGATTTACTGTCAGAATACCGTTTTTAACTTCGATTACCGTATCGCCGGATACCTGAGTTTTTCCGCCCGAAAGCACCGAATCAACTGCATTTATATGAATTAATTCGGGCGTGATTCCGGCGTTTCTTTTCAGAATTTCCGCAATTACACGCCGTCTGACAGCTGTATGCTGCGCTTTGATTGTATCCGCGCTGTATCCGTTTCCTGCTTCTGCGTCCGAAATAATATCTTTTACAAGTGCAGAGAAATAATCCTCATCCTCGCACATTATCCGGGTGAGTCTCTGAACGGAGCTTTCAAACGACGGATTGATTTCCTTAAGCTGAGGAATGACCTTCAGCCTTACCCGGTTTCTCGAAAACGCTTCGTCAAGATTGGTTTCGTCCGTGATATAGCTGATGCCCTTTTCTGCGCAGTATGCTTCAATGTCCGCTCTTGTACAGTCAATCAGCGGACGGATAATATTTCCGCGGACAGGCGGAATTGAACACAGCCCCTTAGCCGAGCTGCCGCGTGTAATGTTCAGCAGCAGGGTTTCTGCCTTATCCGAAAGCGTATGCGCGGTTGCGATAACGCAGTCGCCGAAGGAGCTGAAAAAGTCATACCGAACTTTTCTTCCGCATTCCTCAAGTCCCGTGCCGCTTTCGGCGGCAAGCCTCGGAATATCGGCGTGCAGAACGTGAAGCTCAACGCCGAGCTTTTCGCATTCCGCTCTGACAAAGGCCTCGTCTCTGTCGGCGTTTTCACCGCGTATACCGTGGTTGATATGGCAGGCGATAAGGCTGATTCCGTATTCATCCTTAAGCTCAAGAAGCACATTGAGAAGCGACATCGAATCGGCACCGCCGGAAAGCCCGACAACGACGGTTTTATTTTTTATCGGCATGTTGTATTTTTCAACAGCCTGCCTGACCTTACATATCATTTCTGATTTTCTCCATAGACATGAACAGCGTGTGGTCGGCGTCCCATATCATTTCGACTGTATCGGTTGAACCGTGGCGGTTCTTGGCAACGATAACCTCAACCTTGTTTGCGAGCTGCTGGTCCTGTTCTTCTTCGTCATCGTCCTTTTCGCCCTTGTAGTAATCGGGTCTGTAAAGCATCATAACGATATCGGCATCCTGCTCAATTGAACCTGATTCACGCAGGTCGGCAAGCTGAGGTCTGTGGGAGCTGCCTCTGCCCTCAGTGCCACGGGAAAGCTGTGCGCAGACGATTACGGGAATCGCAAGGTCCTTTGCCATAAGCTTTAATTCTCTTGTGATTTCGCTGACGGCCTGAACACGGTTTTCAACTCTTCCCGCAGGCTTTATCAGTCCGAGATAGTCGATGATAACACATTCAACATCCTTGAGCCGGCGTATTCTCGCTTTCATTTCGGGAACCGTGATAGAGCTTGTATCGTCAAAATAAAGTTCAACATCGGCAAGAGCATTGGTAGCCTGTCCGAGTCTCTGCCAGTCCTCGGCGTCAAGCTCGCCGGTTCTCATCTTTGATGAGTTGACGCGCGCTTCTGTGGAAAGCACACGCATCGCAAGCTGCTCCTTTGTCATTTCAAGCGAGAACATGAGAACTCTGCGGTGACCGATATAGGAAACATTTCTCGCAAGGTTCAGCGCGAAGCTTGTTTTACCCATTGCGGGACGCGCACCGATAAGAATAAGGTCGGACCTGTGCAGACCCGTAAGAATCCTGTCAAGGTCGCTGTAGCCGGTAGGGAAGCCCTTGTACTGTTCTTTTTCAGGGGAGGTGAGATGCTGAAGCGTTGTATAGACATCGCTTATTATGATGTCGCTCAGCTTTGACGGCGCATTCGTTTTCCTGCCCTGTCTAATGTTATATATTTTCTGCTCTGCCGTTTCAAGCAGCTCGTCAGCCGTCTGTTCCTGAGAGGCTGCCGAATCAATCGTTTCTCTTGAAGCGTTTATAAGCGAGCGTATGTAGAATTTTTCCTTGACGATTTTTGCGTATGATTCAACATTGGCCGTTGACGGAACGACCTGAGCAAGCTGGAAAAGATAATTCTTGCCTGCCGCAGTATCGTACACCTTATCGCGTACAAGACTTTCAAGAACGATAAGAGGGTCGATTTTTCCGCCTGTGGCCTCTATTGTCGCCATTGCCGTAAAAATAGCCTGATGCTGAGGAAGATAAAAATCATCAGCGCTCAGAAGAACCTGAACCTGAGGCATGCACGCGGGGTCGACAAGGAGCGAACCGAGTACAGCCTGTTCGGCTTCCAGACTGAAAACAGCGTCAGCTGAGCTGTAATTAAGACTTTCCATAAGTCCATTACCTCATTTCGGGTTTATTCTTCGGTAACCTTTACTGTGAAATCGGCACTTACGCCCTGATAAAGCTTTACGGATGCAGGATAGCTGCCGTATGCCTTGATGTCGTTGACTGTGATTTTTCTCTTGTCAACATCAATGTTAAAGGTCTTCTTCATGCTTTCCGCAATTTCCTTTGCGGTTACGGAGCCGAAAAGTCTTCCGCCCTGACCCGCCTTTGCGGTGATTGTGATGATTTTTCCGTTAATCTGAGCGGCGGCCTGCTTTGCCTCCTCAGTCTCAACGGCAATTTTATGCTTCTTTGAATTTTCTCTGTTCTGAAGCTCTGTCATAGCCTGTGAGTTTGCCTCAACTGCAAGATTTCTTGGGAAAAGATAGTTTCTTGCGTATCCGTCCGATGTATTGACAAGCTCGCCTTTTTTGCCGAGCGATTTAACATCCTGCTGTAAAATTACCTTCATATTACTGTACCTCTTTCTGTTTATTGCCTTCGCGGTAGTTTTCAATGCTGTGCATAACCTTTGCGGTAACCTCTTCGATTGCCGAATTCTTAACCTGAGCGGCCGCCATTGTCTGATGACCGCCTCCGCCGAGCTGTTCCATAAGCACCTGAACGTTCACCGCACCGTAGGAGCGTGCGGAAACACATACAGTGTCATTCAGCCTGAATATTACAAATGAAGCGTCAACTCCGCTGATGTTGAGAAGCTCGTCGGCTGCCTGAGAGCTTATCATTCTGATATCGGCGTTTTCCTCGTCGGCAACGGCGATTGCGCAGTTGCGGTATTTCTTTGCCCCGCTGATTATGCGGTTTCTTGAATAGTGATTTTCGATTTCATTTGAAAAAAGCTTTTTAACTCTTATGGTGTCCGCGTTCTGTGATTTCAGGAAAGCCGCCGCCTCAAAGGTTCTCGGCGTTGAGCGGAGAATAAAGTTCTTTGTATCAAGAACAATACCTGCCATAAGCGCGTCTGCCGTAAGATTATCCATGCTCTTTATATCGGGGATATATTCGATAAGCTCGGTAACCATTTCCGAGGTTGACGAGGCGCTCGGGTCATGGAAGAAAATAACGGAATCCTTGATGTAGTCAACAGCCTTGCGGTGGTGGTCGACTACGACAACCATTTTCGCTCTGTCAAGAAGCTCTCTGTCCTCCACGAAGCCTGTGATGTGAGTATCGACGATTACGAGAAGATTCTTTTTGCCCTGAATAATTCTCTCTCTTGCCTCCGCCGCGGAAAGTACAGTTTCACCGAGACCCTCTGCCTTGATTCGTGCAATAAGGGGCTTCGCCATGGATTTGCCCTCATCTGTAACGATATATGCGTCCTTTTCAAAGCTTCTTGCGATATATGAGATTCCGAGCGCGGCGCCGACCGCGTCGAAATCGGGAAAACGGTGACCCATGACAAATACGCTGTCGCAGCCCTTTATCAGCTCGGTGAGAGCCGATGCGACGATTCTCGACTTGACCTTGTTTGTGCTTTCAACGCTCTTGGAAATGCCGCCGAAGAATTCGTAATTATCCTTTGTTCTTACAACCGCCTGGTCGCCGCCGCGGCCGAGAGCCATGTCAAGCGCAAGCTTTGCGTTATCCTCGCATTCCTTAAGGTCCGAGCCGTTGCCGACGCCGATTGAAAGAGTTGCGCCGACAAATTTGCCCTTGTCATAGGTATAGCCGCGCACGGCATCGAGAATATCAAATTTTCTGCCTGCCATGTTGTCTGCATCCTGCTTTTCGGCAACGATGCAGAATTTACTGTCGCTGACCTTTGAAATGAAGCAGGGATAACCGGAAAGCCAGTCCTCGATTTTCTTTTCAATAGCGTTTCTGATGGCGGCGCAGTCGCTTTCTCTGTAGTCCTGCTGAATTTCAGCCATATTGTCAATCGTCATGATTACCATTGCCGGACGGGTTCTGACAAATTCATCGGCAATGCTTCTGTACTTTGTGTTATCCACAAAATACATGACGACATATTCCTCCGTGCCTCTTTTGGCTCTGTGGGAGAAAACGTTGAAATATCTGCCGTCGCATTCAATGGTTACGCCGGAAGCGGAATCAACGATTGCGTCTGTTCCCATTGTCCTGAGCGTTTCGGAAAGCTCTGCGTAAGCCGCCGAGTTTGTACCCGCAACCTGCTCCTCAAAAAGACTGTTGAACCATTCGATGCTTCCGTCCCTCTGACAGAGAACAACGGGGAGGGGAAAGTTATTTGTTTCGCGGCTTCCCCAGAAATTAAGATTGCTTGAAACTCTGTTAAGCATTTTCTGCTTTTTGGAAATGGTAATATCGAAGAAAACAAAAACAAGAGCAATTACCGCCGCAAGCAGAAGCAGCTCCACAACCGCAAAAACCGGATTGCCGGTAACCGCCGTGGCGATTATGCATATAAGAGCAATTACAACCGCAAGAACAAACACAGGAAAATTGCGGAAAAGTTCTTTTATTTTCAAGGCTTTACACCTCCATAATTACCGAAAGAATCATCGGGCTTCTCTTTGTTTTTTCATACATAAGCCGCGAAATCTCATCTCTGACTCTGTTTTTGATAACGGACCAGTCACGGTTGCCGGCGGAAATATATTTTTCAATAACAAGCCGTGCCGCGCTGCCTGCCTCTTCTATGAGTTCTTCGGATTCCTTTGCGTAAACGAAGCCTCTTGTGAGAATATCGGGACCGGCAATGATTTCGCCCGAAACGCTGTCAACCGAAGCGGCGACAACAATAAGACCGTCCTCGGCAAGACGCTTTCTGTCGCGCAGAACAACGTTGCCGACATCGCCGACGCCTGAGCCGTCAACAAATATCTGACCCGCGGGAATGGATTCGCAGACTTTTATTCCGTTTTCGGAAACCTCAACCTGCATTCCGTTGTCCGCTATGAAAATATTGCTTTTGGGTATACCCATGCTTTCGGCAAGCTGCGCATGCTTTCTTATGTGCTTCTGCTCACCGTGAACGGGGATGAAGTATTTCGGCTTGATGATGCCCATCATGAGCTTAAGCTCCTCCTGACAGGCGTGTCCCGAAACATGTACGCCGTAATTCTTCTCATATATTACATCCGCGCCGAGCTTCATAAGCTCATTGACGACCTTGCCTACGGTTTTTTCATTGCCGGGAATGGGCGTTGCGGAAATGATAACGCAGTCGTTCGGTCCGACGGCAACCTTGCGGTGGTCGGAAAATGCCATTCTCGAAAGAGCGGACATCGGCTCGCCCTGACTGCCCGTGGTGACAATAACCATCTGGTCGGCAGGGTAGCGGTTAATCATATCAATGCTTACAAGAAGTCCCTCGGGAATATTGAGATAACCCAGCTCCGCACCGATGCTTACAACATTTTCAAGGCTTCTGCCCGAAAGAGCAACCTTTCTGCCGAGGGCGTGAGCCTGGTCGATAATCTGCTGTACACGGTGTACGTTTGAGGCAAAGGTAGCGATGATGATTCTTCTCTTACCTGCACGCTCAAAAAGAGTTCTCAGCGATTCTCCGACCTTCTTCTCGCTTTCGGTATATCCCTCGCGCTCGGCGTTTGTGGAGTCGGAAAGCATGCAGAGTACGCCCTCGTTTCCGATCTGACCGAAACGGTTGAGGTTAATCATTCCGCCGTCAATGGGAGTGGAGTCAATCTTGAAGTCGCCCATCTGAACGATTGTACCTGCGCCGCAGCGTATCGCAAAGGCAACCGCGTCGGGAATCGAGTGGTTGACATGAATTGCCTCAACGTTGAAGCCGCCGAGGTCAAATCTGTCGCCGGGACGGATAACCTTAAGCTCAACCGAGCCTGAAAGGCTGTGTTCCTCAAGCTTGCTTTCGATAAGTCCTATCGTAAGACGCGTTGCATAAACGGGGATGTTTACTTCCTTGAGCAGGTATGCAAGAGAACCGATGTGGTCCTCGTGACCGTGGGTGATGACTATGCCCTTTATTTTATCCGCATTCTGTTCAAGATAGGTGAAATCGGGTATAACAAGGTCTACTCCGAGCATTTCCGCGTCGGGGAAGGCGAGACCGCAGTCCACAAGCATAATGTCTCCGCCGTATTCGTAAACGGTGATATTCTTGCCGATTTCGTTAAGTCCGCCGAGAAAGCCGATTCTGACCGGCTTCGCGGGCTTCTTTTTTGTGTATGTTCTGCGGTTCTGCGAATTTGTTTTTTTCTGTGTTTTTTTGGCAGAATTTTTCGCTGTCTGTTTTGTCTTCTTGGTTTTGTCAGCCTGTCTGCCGCTTTTTTTATCGCTCTGAGTTTTAGGCTTTCCGGTACGCTTCGGCTGCTTCTTCGGTGCAGACTTCTGAGCCTTTTCAGCCTTTTCTTTATTAGCCATTAAACTGTATTTCTCCTGTTCATAAATTTTAAAGATTAATTATGTAATTAAGTCATTGAAAATACTTATCCATTATTTAACTAATATATAATACTATTAAAGCCCTTAATTGTCAATGCTATTATTGGCGGAAAAGTTTATTTGTAAACATTGTTTTTTTGTAAAGTAAGTGATATAATTCATCCTGTCATAAATCATATTTCAGAGGTGTGCAATGAAACACGTTGATATATTTACCGACGGAGCCTGCTCAGGCAATCCCGGACCCGGCGGCTGGGGCGCGATTCTGCGTTACAACGGCGTTGAAAAAGAAATCAGCGGCGGTGAAAAAGAAACAACAAACAACCGCATGGAGCTGACGGCGGTCATAGAAGCGCTGTCAAAGCTTAAGGAGCCGTGCGAGGTAACGCTCTGGACGGATTCAAAATATGTATCCGACGGACTTTCAAAGGGCTGGGCTGAAAGCTGGAAAAGGAACGGCTGGAAAAAAGCCGACAGAAAGCCTGCGCTGAACCCGGATTTGTGGGAGGAGCTTCTCACCCTTTATAATAAGCACAGTGTAACGATTCAGTGGATAAAGGGTCATGCCTCTCATCCCGAAAACGAACGCTGTGACAGAATGGCGGTCGCCGAATGGGAAAAGCTCAAATGACAGAAGCGCCGGGCTTACGGCACACAACGGGAGCAGAATAATCCGATTATAAAAAATTACCTGCCGAAAGGAATCAGTATTCCTCTTCGACAGGTTTTTTATTGCTTGCGGACTTATGCCGCTGTTTTCTTTTTCAGTATTACCGTGCTGATTACATCTGCAACGGGAAGCACCTGCAGTGCGAAATGAACGGGACTGATTTTCACGTTGCCGGCCTTAAGACTTTTAATGATTTTTATGCCGGAAATACCGGAGATAATAATCATTACCCAGCAGAAAAGAAAGCTTAACGGAACGGTTATCAGACTCAGCGGAAAACAGAGGGGAGCCGAAATGATATAAATCAGAAAACAGGCAGCATAAAACGGGATGGAAATCAGCTTGAGCTGCCGCCATATCCTCAGCGCTGTTTCTTTATTGCCTTTTTTTATCTGCCGCGCCGCGCTGCGTGAAGCGGAGATTTCAATTATGAGAGCTGCAATCAGCAGAACGGCAATAAGCGTCAGCAGCAGAACCTTTGCAAGAGACGGAACAGAGCTTTTTACCTCCTGTGAAATAACCGAGGAAATCAGAAGCGGAACCGCCGTCATTCCCGCAAGGCAGATGTATTGCAGTATTAAAAATACCTTTGCAGCTTTCATTTTTATCACTCCTGTTTAAACAAACCTGTTATTTTGTACTGCTTTTATCAGCGGATGTCTTTACGGTATCGCCTACATAACGGTAAAAAACGCCGTCCCTGAAGCCCGCGAGAAAAACATATTGCTTCGATTTGTCAAGACCGTTCCGAGATATCAGTACGCTGTATGAGGAATTCTTGTCGCGGAATGCTTCAATTATGTCCTTGATTCCGGATTCATCAGTTATTTTTTTTGCGTTTTTGGTATTTACCCTCGGAACACCTGTTTTATCCGTAATAATATCCGCATCGATATCGGCAATAACGATTTCCGTAATTACATCTTCGGACATATTGGCAAATGTATAATTCTTTTTTATATAGCAGTCCGCCGTTTCCTTTTCGGAATCAAATGTGTAGTACAGCTCATGATTACTGCCGCAGAAAAAGCATTCCGTACCGTCGGGAAGTGTTGCCGATTTCATCTCATTGTTGATATAATTCCGGTATAAGCCGCTGCTCAACATATTTGCCTGAGCGAATGTCATGTCGGGTGAATCGGGATGAAAGTTCTTTGTATGCATGCTCAGGGGTTCATAATCTTCAGCGTCAAATTTTGATGCGCTTGTTTCACCTGCAACCTCGATTTTATAGTTTTCGGGCGAGGGAATATCTGCCGCTTTTTTCCTGTTTACGGAAGAAATGTAAATCCCTGCCGATACAGCAAGCACCGCTGCGACGGCAATCAGTGCCAGGACAACCTTTTTTTTACTGTTCATAAAATCACTCCGTGTCAATTATTTAAAAGACCCTCGGTAAGGTCTGTTTCAGTCAGCTTCGTGCCGCTGAAGCGAAGCGTTTTGATTTCGAATTTTCCGAAACTGATTTTTTCGGAAATGCCGCGGCAGCCGATAACGGCAGTCTGTTCGTTTCCCGTGGGATTGAACAGACGGAGAATATAACCGTTTCCGTCCTCCGCTTTTTTGAATGTGTTCAGAGTAATAATGTCATTATTCTCAATAATAACAGGCGCAGTGTGTTTTTCTCCGTTTTCGTTGGGATAAAGCGAGAAAATCATGGGCTGAGTGCCGAAATGAAGGGCGGTTCTCGGAGCGGTGTTAAGAATTCTTTCCTTTTCTCCGACTGTGAACATAAAGCTGAAATCTCTTTCGCCCTGCTCTATATGAGGCAGAATCTTATCCTGAGGCATTGTTTCTCTGCCGCCGATGGGATGCGCCGTGTAGGAAGGGGAGCGCAGAAGCGTAATTTTCAGGTCGCCCTTATCAGACGATGAGCCGTAGACGCCGTTATTCACGGCAAGCAAAGCGTCGTTTTCGCCGCATACGGCAATGTATTTCTGAGAAACGTTTTCCCTGAATCCGTCCTTTAGCGTCTCTCTGCCGTAGGCTTCCTCGCCGATACATTCACCGTTTTCGAAAACCGTCGGTATATTCAGCTTGACAAGCCTCTGCTTTTCGTTCCATACAATGCGGATATCAATTTTCAGACTTCCGTCCTTTGAAAGAATATATTTAACAAGCGCGCGTGACGAATTGTATCCGAAAACAGCCTCAATAACCGTACGGACATCGCCGCTTTCAATAACATGAACCGCTTCAATCTTGTTTTTCAAAGCGCCGAATGCCGTGGCTTCTTCATCGCTTACAAGGGTAAAAGCGCCGATCTGACTGCTCCAGCCGAAATCGCTCATGTACCACGGGTCGTAATTATCCTCAAAGACCTGAAGCTCAAAAGCGCTGTCAAAGACATAATTTTTCTTTCCGTCTGAGAAGAAATCTACAAGACCTGTTTTTCTGTTGATTCTGATTTCGGATTTATCCGTTCTGTAAATAAAATATGTGCAGTCCGTCTCACAGGTCGGTTCGGGCTTTTTGCCGATGGTTTCAAAACCGCAGTCAAAGCGTGTAATGCTCATGGGTTTGAGCGTCGTATTGAAAACAACTCTTTTTCTCCATTCAAGCGGAATTGTGCTGTATTCCTTTTCGCACTGGGACGGACATACAGTGCCGTCCTCGCAGCGGAGTACGGGAGCAAGGAATTCGTCGTTCCAGTTCTGGTCCCACAGCATGAATTCGCAGGTGAAATCGCCGCTGACAGGGTACGGATGCGGATTGTATGCAAAAACGGGGATTTTGTCCTCGTCGGGCTTTTTCTGACCTGCCGTAAGAGCAAAGAAAGCCTTTGCCTTAAGGCGTGAGCAGATTTCGAGAGAGTGGTCGAGCATTCTCAGGCCCATTTCCTCTGCGGGCTGAATTGACGAGCCGGGAAGCATATCGTGGAACTGAACCGTCAGAATATCGTAAAGCGCCTCTTCAAGCTCCTTCTGCGGATATTTCATAAGTCCTGCAAGCTCAGCATGAGAACACATTGTTTCCGTCATAAACAGCTCGTTTTCCGCTTTTCTGTAGCGCTGTTTAATGCGCACCTGACTTGTATAACAGCCGACAGCCCACGGATTGAGGCTTTCCTCAAAGGTCGGAAGCGCGCGCTTTTCGAGTACCTCGTCAAGATATTTTTCGGGGGTTGAATGAACGATTTCAACGTTCTTATCCTTCATTTCGGCGGTAAGCGCTTCAATATCGTCAAGGTCCTTCTTTGACGGGCCGCCGCCGTGATTGCCGATGCCCCACAGACAGAGATAGAAATCCCCGTCACCGTAGGCGTCAATGCATTCGCGCATTTTCTGAGCTGCCTTGCCCTTGGCCGAGCCGTATCCGTTTCTGATCCGGATTGCGGTAACCTCCGAGCCGTCATAGCCGACCCAGCGGAATTCGTCGTCGGGCAGGGTAATCCATTCCTTTGACGGGCGCATGAAAAGATAGCCCTTGTAGCCGCATTTTTTCATAATCTGAACAAGACCGCGCGTGTGACCGAATGGGTCAACGTTTACGGCAACCTCAGGCACAACGCCGAACTTTTCAAGGAAATATTTTCTTCCCGAAAGAATCTGTCTGACAAAGCCTTCACCGCTCGGCATGTTGCAGTCGGGCTGCAGATGCCAGCCGCCCATGATGTGCCATTTGCCTGCCTTTACAAGCCTTCTTATATGCTCAAAAAGCTCAGTGTCGTATTCCTCAATCCATTTATACAGAAGAGCCTCGTTATGACAGAAAACAAAGCTGTCGTATTCCTCGCAGAAATCTGCCGCGATTCTGAAGGTTGAGAGCGCCTCTGCCGCGCCTTCCTCCCATTCCCACTGCCATACGGGGTCAAGATGTGCGTTGCATATTATATGAAGCTTTTTTGCCATGATACTGCCTCCGAAACATAATTATATTTATTATAAAATATCTGCCGCCGTTTTACAAGACAAATGTTGATTATTGCCGCATTTTTTGTTATAATATCCGCAGGAGATGATATTATGGATATTAAAGAAATTCTTTCAAAGGTTGACCATACCGTTCTCGGACAGGCGGCGACATGGGAGGATATAAAGAATCTTTGCGATGACGGAATAAAATACGGCACGGCTTCGGTCTGCATTCCCGCTTCTTATGTTAAGCAGGCAAAGGATTATGTCGGCGATAAGCTCGCAGTCTGTACGGTTATCGGTTTCCCCAACGGCTACAGCACAACTGCCGTCAAATGCTTCGAAACCGAAGACGCGGTAAAAAACGGAGCCGATGAAATCGACATGGTAATCAATGTCGGCTGGCTCAAAGATAAGAAATACGACCTGCTTCTTGACGAAATAAAGGCAGTCAAGGCTTCCTGCGGCGGCAAGCTTCTCAAGGTTATTATTGAAACCTGCCTGCTGACAGACGAAGAAAAAATCAAAATGTGCGAAATCGTTTCCGCTTCGGGTGCGGATTATATAAAGACCTCAACTGGCTTTTCAACCGGCGGAGCAACAAAGGAAGATGTCAAGCTTTTCGCCGGGCATGTTGCTCCTCATCTGAAAATCAAGGCGGCAGGCGGAATTTCCTCAATTGAGGACGCCGAGGATTTCATTAAGCTCGGAGCTTCAAGACTCGGCACAAGCCGGATTGTAAAGATAGTCAAATCACAGGAAAAGGGCTGATTTTATGACGGAAAAAGAGCTTTGCGCACTTGCGGTAAAGGCAGTGGAAAATTCATATTCGCCGTATTCGGGTTTCCGCGTCGGAGCGGCGCTTCTGACCGAAGACGGAAAGGTGTTTACGGGCTGCAATATTGAAAACAGCGCTTTTTCCCCGACGGTATGTGCCGAAAGAACAGCCATATTCAAGGCTGTCAGCGAGGGCGAAAGAGATTTTGCCGCAATAGCAATAGCAGGCGGTAAAGACGGTAAAATCGAGGGCGTTTGTCCGCCCTGCGGCGTCTGCCGTCAGGTTATGGCTGAGTTCTGTAAACCCGATTTCACTGTTCTGCTTGTAACTGGACAGGAATCTTATGAAAAGCATAGTCTTGCCGACCTTTTGCCGCTGAGCTTTAAATTGTAACAGCTTCATAAACTTAAAAAATAAAAGAATAATCCTCCGTTTATCGGCATATGCTTTAGCAACTGATAAACGGAGGAATTTTTATGTTTGTATTTTCTTTGAGAGCCAGTAAACCGAAGCTGATTGTAATTCTGTGCGCGGTTACCGCCGTGCTGATTGCGCTTGTTCTGATTCTGCGCGGAGGAGGCAGGGCGGTTATCAACAGCGAGTCTGTCAGCTGCAGGGCATCGAACGCGGAGGAACGTGTTGCCTTTCTTTCGCAGTTCGGGTGGAAGATTGACGAGGACCCTGTCGAGGTGTCGGAGGTAATAATTCCGTCAGAGTTCAACAATACATATTCCGAGTACAACGGAATACAGAAAAATCAGGGCATGGACCTTGAACCGTACAGGGGCAGGCGCGTCAAGCGGTGGGTTTATGAGGTGAAAAACTACCCGGGTTACGCCGCGGACAGCGAATGCATACGGGCGACAATTCTTGTTTATAACGGAATTGTTATCGGCGGCGATGTTTCTTCCCTTGAGCTGAACGGCTTTATGCAGGGCTTTGAATATCCCGACGAAGAGCTTATGGCAACAACAGTAAAACAGTAAAAATGTCATTCTGAGCGAAGCGAAGAATCCTCCGAACGGATTCCGCTTTTCTCAGAATGACTTTTTTCAGAACAGACTGATTAAGCTTTCAGTACCGAAATCATAAAACAGCGCGTCGTCGAGAATGTCCATATTCACATCGGAATATTCAACCTCTTTTGAATAGCCGTACATGGCTTTGACGCGGTCGGGTTCTGCAGTATACAACCGTCCGATAACCGCGCAGGCAAATACGCCGTATTTCACCTTTATCAGAATATCGTAATCAAACACGGCCTGCAGCAGATATCTGTGAACGTAATACTGCATAAGCTTTACAAAATCCTTCTGATATTCCTTATATATTTTCCTGCACGGCGTTTTCGGGTCAAGCGAAAGAAGCGTATTCTTTCTTTTTTCGTCAATATATTCCATGCCGGAAAGCACATCGATACATGTCTGAAAGTCTGTGCCTTTACCGGGTCGGGGAACCGGCTCCTCTTTAAAAATATCTCTGTCAAATTCGTCCTGTATATCCTGAACGGTTTCAAGAATATTTCTGATTTTATTGCGGAAGCTTTCCTCTTCGTCCTCAAGAATATCAAAAATCATATTTCTTAAACCGATGAGCATTTCAAGGAATTCGCCGTCAACCGGCTCCGATGTGTTATCGGTTCTGCCGAACTTTACAAAATCAAGCGGTTCGTCATTTTCGAGAATGATTCTTGCCGCCTCGGGACAGCCCATGCCGAGCCCCATTTCGCGGAAATCTCCGTAATCCTCATAATACCTCGGAAACATTTCGCAGGTTTTGCTTATTGATTCTTCGCCGAGGTTAATTATCAGCTCACAGAGGTTACTGTCATTGAGAAACGGACATCTGCCGCAGTCCGTCAGCGTGAAAATATCGTCTCCGTCCTCATCCTTTGTCATGACTTTTTTTAATTTTTCTCCCGTGCCGCCGCCGGTTTTTCTGTATTTTTCCGTTGCTTCGGGGTCAAGGTAGACCTCCCAGCCCGCGCAGCAGGTATCGGGACATTTATCGGCAGTGCATCTGAATTTTCTGAAATAATCCGGAACATAAATATTCATAAAATCACCGAAAAGATTATAAGCTTTTTTCTTCCCGTTTTCAACATTAATCATATTTTTTTATTCCCCGGCATAAGAATTAACGATTAGTTTTATCGGGAGGGTTTTCTCTTGAGTGGGTCAATCGGAATAAGAGCTGTTGAAATCGGGGAATATATAGTTAAAAACGGGGCAACCGTAAGAAGCGCCGCGAAGGCTTTCGGAATATCAAAATCAACTGTACATACGGATGTTACGGAAAAGCTTGAACACCTCAATCCGGAGCTGTCAAGGCAGGTGAGAGCGGTGCTTGACCTGAACAAGGCTCAGCGGCATATCCGCGGAGGTCTTGCGACGAAGGAAAAATATATGGCAATTCATAAGGCGGGCTGATTATGTGCGGAATATGCGGACAGATTTCATTTTGCAGAAATCTTGAGGATTACAGAGAATATTTTTACAATATGCAGAACAGGCTGATAAGCCGCGGACCTGACCAGCACGGGGAGTATTTTTCGCCCGAGGCTGTTCTCATGCACCGCAGACTTGCGGTTATTGACATTGAACGGGGACGGCAGCCTATGACCTATGCCGTCGGCGGCAGGACCTATACCGTCTGCTATAACGGCGAGCTTTACAACACCCTTGAAATACGCAACAGGCTTGAAAGCTGCGGTTACAATTTTTTCAGTCATTCCGATACGGAGGTCGTGCTGAAGGCGTATTGCGAATACAAGGAAAAATGTGTTGATTATTTTAACGGCATCTTTGCCTTCGGCGTGTGGGAGCATGAGGAGGAGCGGCTGTTTCTTGCCCGTGACAGAATGGGCGTGAAGCCTTTGTTTTATTCGGAATGCGGCAGCGGAATTGTCTTTGCCTCGGAAATAAAGGCCCTGCTCGAGCATCCCGAGATAAACAGTGAAATGGATATTGACTCCCTTGCCGAAATTATGCTTATCGGACCGGGCAGAACTCCGGGCTGCGGCGTTTTCAGAGGAATATCGGAGATAAGGCCTGCCGAATACGCGGTATGCGACAGACACGGTATGAGAAAGAAAAAATACTGGGATGTTGAGTCAAAGGTTCATACGGACAGCTTTGAACAGACTGCCGAAAAGGTACGCTTTCTTGTTACCGATTCAATAAGGCGTCAGCTTGTTTCCGATGTTCCGCTTGCGGCATTCCTTTCGGGCGGGCTTGATTCAAGTCTGATTTCATCTGTTGCGAATGAGGAGTTCAGAAAAAGGGGAGAGGTACTCAATACTTTTTCGGTTGATTATACCGATAACGAAAAATATTTCACGGCGTCAAAATTTCAGCCGGATTCCGACCCTGAGTATATCCGCATAATGAGCGATTATCTCGGCGGGAATCATCACTGGGTGATAATTGATACAAAGGAGCTTACGGACGCCCTGTTTTATGCGGTTGACGCGCGCGACCTGCCGGGGATGGCGGATGTGGACTCGTCAATGCTTCTTCTGTGCAGAGCGATAAAGGAGGACGCGACCGTTGCTCTTTCAGGTGAGTGTGCGGACGAAATCTTCGGCGGATACCCGTGGTACAGGGACAGGACAATCCGCATGACCGACGGCTTCCCGTGGGCGCAGTCGACGGATTACAGGTTTTCGTTTCTGAAGGAAGAATTTCAGCGGAAAATCAACGCCCGTGACTACGTTTATTCACGCTATCGGAATACCGTAAAGCAGACCCCGAAGCGTGCGGTAATGAACGAAACGGATTCAAGAATGTCGGAAATGATGAAACTCAATCTTGACTGGTTTATGCAGACCCTGCTTGACCGCAAGGACAGAATGAGCATGTATTCGTCGCTTGAGGTGCGTGTGCCGTTCTGCGATTACAGAATTGTTGAATATCTTTACAATATCCCGTGGGAGATGAAGGATTACAATAACTGTGAAAAAGGACTTCTGAGGGAGGCTATGAGAGGATATCTGCCCGATGAGGTGCTGTGGAGAAAGAAAAGTCCTTATCCGAAAACGCATAATCCGAATTACAGAAAAGCGGTTTCGGCTCTGCTGACGGATATAATAAATGACGGAAGCTCTCCGCTTCTTGATTTTATCAGAAAGGATGAGCTTGTTAAGCTGATTGATTCGGATAACAGTCAGCCGTGGTACGGTCAGCTGATGACAACACCGCAGACAATAGCGTACTTTGTACAGTTTAATTACTGGCTGAAAAAATACAATGTCGGATACAGATAAAAATTGGGTACTTTCCTTTCGGAGAGTACCCGTTATATTTTATGTTTTATTTTCAAAATACGGCTTTCCGTCCTTGATTGATACGCTTGTAAGCCATGTTCTGAATTTGTGGTTCCGGGGTCGGATAACAACCTTATCCTCATAGACCTCAAGCTGCATGCCTATGCAGAAGCTTCTGTTTTCGCCGTGGTGATTGCCGCAGGCAAGGCTCGGCAGGTTGATAAGCGTCAGGTCTCCGTCCTGCTCAAAGCTTGCGTAGCCCTCTTTTTTATATAGCTTTTCTCCGCCGATGCCCATGTGTGAATGTCCGCTGAAATAGTAAACATTTTTCTGAGATTTCAGTATCGCTTCAATCTCATCTGAGCGCTCGCCGATGCCGCCGTCGGAAAGATTTGTCCAGTCCTCTTTTTTGTCCCATGTGCGGGGCAGACCGTGACGCTGGTTAAGACTCTGATGACAGAATACAAAAATCGGCTTGCCGGATGCACCTGCCTTTTCCATTTCTGCTCTGAACCATTCAATCTGTTCGCCGCTGATTGCCGCTTCGCAGCCCGCTTCACTGTCTGTGCCGAGGAAAATCATGTAATATCCGTTGACAACGAAGGAAAAATATGTATTCTCGATTTTATCTCCGCAGATAAGCCTGTAATATTTCAGATAATTCTTTTTGGCGGCGGGGAAATCCCCGTCATGCCAGCCGTCATGGTTGCCGATGGGCAGAATGATTTTCTTTGCCGCGTCCGGAATTTTCCGGAAGCATTCAAGCGTCATGTCCCAGTTGATGTCCGAGCCGCGCGAGGTGGTATCGCCTACGGTAAGGAAAACATCGACAGGCTGTGTGCTGTGCTTCGCGTCGGAAAGCGCCTGCTTCAGACGCCATTTCGGAAGCCACGGATACGGATGCTTAATATCGATATGTGTATCGCTTACGATAGTGCAGTTAAGTTTGATATTACCGTAAAGCGGACTTATTCTGCTCATTGCCATTACCTCTTTTGCCATGATTTGTATAAATATGTTACCATTTAAAAAATAGAGTGTCAATACGGTTGACACGGAAAATCAAAATTATTATAATCTATAAAAACAGTGAAAGGATGTTTTAAAATGACTGTTCTTGTTACATACAGATTTAATTCAAAAGAAGACAGAGACGGCTTTTACGGCGCCGCATGTGAAATGAATCTTGTTGAAACGGTTGAGGCGGAGGACGGCTGTCAGCTTTACCGCTATTATATGCCCTGCGACACCGACCTTGAGCTTTTTCTCTATGAAAAGTGGGAAACTCCCGAGGCACAGAAGGCTCACTGCGATACGCCGCATATGATAAAGCTGCGCACGTTCAAGGATAAATTCAACGCCGCAACAGAGCTTGAGATTTTCTGAAGCCATGACTAAAAAGGAAATAATCTCCGCGTTTAAGTATGCGGGTGCGTTCGCGGCATGGGTTATCGGCTCCGGCTTTGCAACGGGGCAGGAGCTTCTGCAGTTCTTCAGCAGCTATTCCTATAAAAGCATTGCCGTGCTTGCGGTCAATCTTATCGGCTTTACCTTACTCGGAACCGTAATGCTGACAAAGGGCTTCGACAACAGAGATATAACGGATTTCAGACATTATGAATACTACTGCGGAAAGAAAATCGGCAGGCTTTATTCATATATTATTCCCGTTACGCTCATCTTGGTTATGTCCGTGCTTATTTCCGCCGCAGGCGCAACGCTTGAGCAGTATTACTCGGTGAACCGTATTCTCGGCACTGCCGTTATGTCGGTTCTGATTCTTGCCGTTTATCTTCTCGGCTTTGAAAAGCTTGTTAAAGTCGTTTCGGGAGTCGGAATATTCGTAATTGTTTTTGTAATTTTCGTAGGCCTGTATACATCGGTCAGGGATTTTTCAAATTTCAGCGAAATCGGAAGCCATACAGAGCAGCTTTCTGAGTTTCAGACAGCGCCTCACTGGGCAATCAGCTCGGTTCTTTATCTTTCACTGAATTTCCTCTCGGGAAGCAATTATTATACCGCTCTCGGAAAGCATGCCGATAGCAGAAAATCCGCAGGACTCGGAGCTTTAATCGGCTCTCTTGCCCTTGTTGTCTCAATCACTCTGATTAATTTCGCAATTCTGTTCAACGCGAAGGATATCCTCAGCGTGTCCGTTCCGACGCTGTATCTTGCACAGAAGATTTCGGATGTGTTCGGAGCAGTTTTCTCGGTTGTGCTTATTCTCGGCATTTTCTCCGCCTGCACAACAACGGTGTGGTCGTTCTGCAGCGGATTCTTTAAGAACGATGCGAAAAAGAACAGGATTTTTTCCGCGGCAACAGTGTTTGTCTGCATGTTCCTCGGTTTCATTCCGTTCGGGAATCTTGTAGCGATAATGTACCCTGTAATCGGCTATCTCGGACTGTTTTTTATCG
>JAZUDP010000196.1:0-12803 GCA_045639705.1 Acutalibacteraceae bacterium | reverse complement strand
GATTTCGGCAGCCTTACTCATGAGCAGGCTGAATACTATCTTGAAATGTTCAGATGTCCTGAAATTATTATAAGGACGGGAAATGGGTTCGTTGCGCTTAAAATCGAGGAATAACGGCTTAAAAACTGCGGTTTATCAGTGGAAATATCCCGGTTTGCTCTGAAAATATAAGCAAGCCGGGATACCTTTTTAGTTATAAATTCAATAAAGACTATACCTTTTCAGAAAAAAGATAGCCATTCGTATACTTTTGCGATTTTTCAACCATACATTTCTCCTTGATAAATATAGGTTTTTCGTTAATATACCTGGAAAATCCGGGTAGCCATTGGGTAGCCATTCGCATGTTTTCAAGTGCTTGCATCTGATTTCATAATTATATGTTTGTGTTCTGAAACCCTTGATAATGCTGCGTTTCGGGGCTTTTCGGCACAGATAAAAACAGAAGAGGACAGTTGAAAAACTGCCCTCTTTTGGTGCCGGTGACCGGGGTCGAACCGGTACGGTATCGCTACCACTGGATTTTGAGTCCAGCACGTCTGCCAATTCCATCACACCGGCACATAACATGCGATATTATACATTAATATTATATAAAAATCAATACTTTTTTAAAATTATATTACGCTTTAATCAGCGGTTACATAAAACGTATGATTTATGACGGAGTTGCAAACTCAGAGTAAAGGTGATATAATTTACATTAATAATTATTTGTGAAAAGGCGATACTATGAGCTTTAATTTCAGATGTCCTGTTTGCTGCGAGCAGCTTGAACTGAACGGCAAAACCATGAAGTGCCGCAATAATCATTGCTTTGACCTTGCCCGACAGGGCTATGTCAATCTGCTTCAGTCGCAGAAATCCTCAAAAAAACGCCACGGCGACGACAGCCTTATGGTTAAGGCCCGTCAGAGCTTTCTTGAAAAAGGGTACTATTCCTGCCTTTGTGAGGAAATAACCGGGATGCTTGTCAGGTATGCTTCTCACGGAATGACGGCTGCGGACCTCGGCTGCGGTGAAGGCTGGTACACTGCGAATATTCTTTCTGCGCTTGAAAAGCAGGGGATTGATGCGGAAATCTGTGGAATTGATATTTCAAAGCAGGCACTTGTTTCCGCGGCAAAAAGATGTCCGTCTCTTCATCTCGCGGTTGCAAGCACTGCATACCTGCCGCTTGCCGATAATTCCTGCGATGCCGTAATCAGCATTTTTGCTCCGTGTTCGGAGAAGGAAATCCATCGCGTACTCCGTGATGACGGCGTGTGGATAAAGGCGTTTCCTCTTGAAAGACATCTTATGGGGCTGAAGACTCTTATATATGACAGGCCTTACGAAAACAAGGTGAACAGGGATGCACCCGACGGTTTTGCGGTTCACAGCTTTTCGGAAATAAAGAAGATGCTTCATATTGACTGCACGGAGGATATTATCAATCTTTTTAAAATGACTCCGTACTATTATAAAACAGGAGAGGAAGACCAAAGGAAAATAGCTGAAATCGAATGCCTTGAAACAGAAATCGAATTCGGCATTTATGCCTATAAAAAGGTCTGATTTTTGTATAATATTAAAAATTTCATAAAAACAGTTGTATTTGCGTCGTTAATAATGTATAATACTATCGTGCGTCAGTGTGTGTATTTAGTAAACATTCATTAACGGCGTTCTGTCTGAAATATGGCATATATTGATTTAAGAATTCATAACAGAAATAAAGGAGTTCATTGCATTGGGTTATTATATCGGTATTGACGGCGGCGGAACAAAGACCGCTTACGCTCTTTTTGACGAAGAAAAGAACATGGTTGCAATGGTAAAAGGACCGGGCAGCAACCACGAAAACATGGAAGGCAGCTTCGATGAGGCGGCTGACATAATCTGGGACGGCATCAAGTCGCTTCTCAAGGAAGCGGGAATCACCCTTAAGGATGTAAAGTTTACTCTTATGGGACTTGCGGGTATCGACCATCCCTTCCAGCATGACGAGATGCAGAAAAGGCTTCTCGACTATGGCCTTGAGAATTTTGAGATTTACAATGACGGCTTTATAGTTGTTAAGGCCGGTTCAACAGGTCCTGCCGCTATCGGCTTTAACTGTGGAACGGGCACATGCTGCAATTCCATTGACTCCGACGGAAAAATGCTCCAGCTTGCAGGTCTCGGCGAGTTTTCGGGCGATATCGGCAACGGACACTGGATTGCGGAGCAGGCATATAAAATCGTTTACGACGATGTTTATCTCGGAATCCGCAAGACAGCCGTAACAAAAATGGTATTCGATGAATATAACCTCGCTTCAAAGGAGGATTTCCTGAATCTTGTTTCCTGCTTTGAGGAGGAGGACGCCGATAAATACATCATGCGCTTTATCGATTTCTTCTTTGACGCCGCAAAGCTCGGAGATACCGTAGTGCTTGATATTATCGACACAATGGCTGAAAGGGGAGCGGCTCTTATCACGGCCCACCTCAACACGCTTAATTTCAAGGATGAGACGGTCGAGGTTGTTCTCTCGGGTTCAATGCATACAAAACCGTTCTCCGAAATTTACATAAACGCTCTCATGCGTAAGGCAGAGACAATGAGCGGAAGAAAGCTTAAGTTTATCAAGCTTGACAAGCCGCCCGTAACAGGATGCATTAACTGGATTTTCCAGCAATATAAATAATTTTACATAGAGAGGATTTTTATCATGAAAGAAATTACAGTAGCCGTTATCGGTTCTGGCAGCACATACTGCCCTGAGCTTGTTGACGGATTCCTTAAGGCGAGAGATTCACTTAAGCTCAAAAAGATATCCTTTATGGATATTGACGAAAGAAAACGTACAATTGTCGGCAATCTCTGCGTCCGTATGCTCAACAAGGCAAAGGTTGACTGCGAGGTTGTTATGACTGATGACCTTGACCTTGCTCTTCAGGGAGCTGACTTTGTTGTTACACAGATTCGCGTCGGCAAGCTTCCCGCCCGTCATCTTGACGAAAGCATTCCCAAGAAGTACAACCTTATCGGTCAGGAAACCACAGGTATCGGCGGTATGTTCAAGGCTCTCAGAACAATCCCCGTTATGAAGCACATCTGCGACAGAATTGAAGCTATCTGCCCGAACGCATGGCTTATCAATTTCACCAATCCCTCAGGCATTATGACTGAGTTCATTCTCAACAATACAAATGTTAAGAATATCGGTCTCTGCAACGTTCCCATTGATATGCTTGACGATGTTAAGGAAATCACAGGCGACGATGTTGATATCGAGTACGTCGGACTTAACCACCTCAGCTGGATTACAGCAGTCAGAAAGGACGGCAGGGACATCCTCGGCGACCTTATTGAATCGGGCTTCTCACCGAAGGTTATGGCAAACATCAAGGACGACGGCTTTGACCTCGACTGCCTCAGAGCAATCCACGGCATTCCTTCTTCATATCTTCAGTATTATTACTGCCGCGAAGCAAAGCTTCAGCATCAGAGAGATGACGATAAGACAAGAGCGCAGGTATGCATGGAAATCGAAGAGCAGCTTCTTGAAATGTATCAGGATGAATCAATCGATACCAAGCCCGCACTTCTTGACAAGCGCGGCGGTCACAAGTATTCACTTGCAGCTGTTTCACTTATCAATTCCCTTGCAAACGACATCAACGATGTACAGGTTGTCAACGTAAAGAACAACGGTACGCTTGATTTCCTTGACGATGACGATGTTATCGAGGTTCCCTGCGTAATCGGTGCTGACGGCGCAAAGCCCATCAAGGTTGAAAACTTTGACAACAGACACATCATCGGTCTTGTACGCGTTGTTAAGGCATATGAGAAGTACACTGTTGAGGCTGCTGTTACGGGCAACGAGGATGCGGCTATCAAGGGTCTTCTTATCCATCCGCTTGTAGGTGACTGGGAAAAGGCAACAAAGTGCTTTGCAGAGCCTAAGGAAGCTCACAAGGATTATCTCCCCGAATTTTATCAGAAATAAAAGAATTAACGCGGTGCGAATTTCGCACCGCGTTTTAATGTTTCAGTATTAAATGTTTACCATTTGATGTCGGTAAATGTTTCCGTACTCTTAAGGTTCTTTGTGCTGAGGTTGCCGATAATCGCGATATCACCTACAAGGTCAGCCGTTGCCGAAAATTCAGCCTTTACAAGCTTGCCTGTCTTGGAGTCAATCTTTGCATATACATAGCCGTCATGATAGGTGAAATCAACCGACTTGACAGCGGACAGCATTTCCTTTGCGTCAGCCGCGTCAACAACCGTCATCGCTCTGCCGTATTTGCTGGCTTCGCCCTTGCCGGGGTTATGCTCAGTGCCGAGGCGGAGAGTGATTTCGTAATACTGACCGTTCTGCTTGAATTCAACCTTTGAAACATCCTGCTCACGGAGCTTGCAGGACCATGTATTGCCGCCTGCGGGGAAATCGTCAACAATTTTGTCGCTTCCCTTTGCGACCGTTGTTACCTTATTCTGGTTAATAATTGACGAAACAATTCCGGGAAGACTCGGGTCACAGGTTCTGATAAATGTCTTTGTATAGCCTACCTTTGCCTGCTTGGCGTCATTGAGAGCTTTGTTGCAGTAGCTGATTATTTCCGCATTTGTCTGCGGAACGCCGCTCTTATTTTCGGCAGGCTTCGCTGTTTCTTCTGTTTTTCCGGACGGTGTTTCGGCAGCACTCTGCTCGGGTGCCGATGTATCGGCGGGAGTATCAGCGTCTGTGCTTTCACTGATGTCGGCTGATTCAGATGAATCGGCTGACAGGGTATCGTCGGCAGGAGCGAAATCCGAAGAAGAATCGTCTGCGCTGTCCGAAGCCGCGTTGTCAGAGGTCGAAACCGGCTGACGGGATTCCGCAACTGCTTTCTTTGCGTCCGCAAGTGTTCCGACTGAGGTCGAGCCTGTATAGGAAACAAGAGCTGTGCAGAGAAGCGCTGCTACGGATTTAATGATTGTGTTCTTTAAATCGGGTGTTTTATTACTGTTGCTCATTTTTGTCCTCCTTTTATAATAAATGCTTGAAAATCAGACGGATATATATTAATATTAAATCAGTATTTTGTCAATATAACGAGGTGTTTTTATGTTTTATAAAAAAGACGGAAACGTTATAGCTGTTATGCCTGAAATAGGGGAGGATGTGCTGACGGTACTCAGCGAAATCTGCGAAAAGGAAAATATTGCATATGCGCATGTAAGCGGAATAGGTGCGGTAAGCGGAGCGACAGTCGGATTTTATTCTCTTTCGGAGCATCAGTATCTTTCAAAAACCTTTGACGAGCCGATGGAAATGGTATCGCTTCTCGGCAATATAACCCGTAAGGACGGCAAGCCGTATCTTCATCTGCACGCGTCGTTTTCTGACAGAAACTGCAGCGTTGTCGGCGGACACCTGAACGAGGCTGTCATAGGCGTTACTGCCGAGATTTTTATAACGGTTATTGACGGCGAAATGGGCAGAAGGATTAATCCTGTTACGGGACTTAATATTTTTGATATATAATCTGAATTATATGAAGCTGTAATCAGCAGGTCGTGTTCTTGACATTTTTTTACTTCTGTAATATAATAATAAAAATAATTCAGCGTAGAGGAGTGGCAGTATGCAAAAACTGATTTCTCTGTGGATTTCTTTTGTAATGATGTTTGTCAGCTTCGTTCCGGGCTTTGAGCCTCCGGAGAAAACTGAGGCTTCCGCTGAAAAAACTTATCCGTATATCCTTGTTCACGGGCTTATGGGATGGGGACGCGACGAGGGCATTAACAATGACCTTCCTTACTGGGGAGCAACATCGTGCAATCTTGTTGACAATTTAAACGCCGAGGGCATCGAATGCTATGCCGCTTCGGTCGGACCGCTTTCAAGCAACTGGGACCGCGCCTGCGAGCTTTATGCCCAGCTGACGGGAACAAGAGTTGATTACGGCGAGGCTCACGCAAAGCAGCACGGCCATGAGCGCTACGGCAGAACATATACCGAGCCTATGTTTGAGGGCTGGGGCGAAAAGGACGAAAACGGATATATCAACAAGGTAAATCTCATCGGCCACAGCTTCGGCGGCAACACGGTCCGTCTGCTTCTCGGTCTTCTTGACGAGGGTGCGCCTGAGGAGGCTGCGGCGTCCGGCACGGATGTTTCACCGCTCTTCCTCGGAGGAAAAGGCAACTGGGTAAACGCTCTTGTTACCATATGCTCACCCAACAACGGCTCAACTCTTGCCTATATCGTTACAGACCTGTACATAATCGACCTTGCGCTTATGATAGGTTATCTTTGGGCGGGCTTCTTCGGCCGTTCCGTAATAAACGGATATTTCGATTTCCATCTTGAACAGTTCGGACTTACCGATATTCCCGGCGTTTCACGCTCCGATGTTTCACCCATTAAGGCGATACACAAGCTGGTGAAAACCGAATATGACAATGTCGCATACGACCTTTCGCCGGACGGAACAAAGGCGCTTAATGACAGAATCGGAATGACTGACGATGCGTATTATTTCTCATATGCATTCACAACAACAAAGCAGCTTCCGCATCTTAAAACATATGTCGGCATACCTTCAACGCTGTTTATTCTTATACCGTTTGCTGCTATGATGGGCGCATACTCACACAACAATGCGACGGATTTTGAAATTGATGAAACATGGCTTGAAAATGACGGACTTGTAAACGTTGTTTCCGCAAGGTATCCGTTTGATGACCCGTATACCGACTATGACCCGGATAATATTCAGAAGGGCATATGGAACGTAATGCCGCTGAGTACGGGCGACCACGGAAATGCAATCGGCATCGGTGTTTCCGAAGAGCAGACAATGGATTACTATAACGGCATGATTCAGATGATTGAGGCTCTGCCTGTTACAGATTAAGATGATAAGGCACCGTCTGTTTTGCAGACAGTGCCTTTTATGACATTATATAAATAATCGTTAAAATTTCAAAGGAGCATACGGCAATGTCGTTTATCGTTAATTTTTTCAAAACGCTGAAGAGGTTTCTCATCTGCTCAATAAGAGAATTTAAAGAAGTGCTTAAGGGTGAAAGCTATTATACGGAGCTTCCGAGAAAAAGCAGAAATAAACGCATAACCGATATTCTGAAATGGTTTTTAAAATACAGGGAAATAAACAGATTCTACAATCTTAACGGATTTGATACGCATGAGGTTGATTACAGCTTTATTGACGACAGAACGTTTATCAAGTCGAGAAACAGGAAAAACAACATTAATACGGAAAAGTCCTCCGTTTCACTGCTCAGGGATAAATTCCTTTTCTATAAGTTTATGAGCAACTTCGGTCAGCCTGTTCCCGAGGTTTTCGGAGTTGTACGCGACGGCAGGGTTCTTGACAGCAATCTTGAACCGGTTAAATCGTCGGTGCTGAAAAATGAAACCGATTATTTCGCCAAGGAGCTTGACGGCGAGTGCGCTTCTTATGTCAGACATATAAATGATTTTGACGATTTCTGCGAAAAAGCAGATGAGCTTGAGGGCAGGTCGCTTATCCTGCAAAAACGCGTTTTTCAGTGCGAGGAAATGCAGAAAATCAATCCCTGCGCAATAAACACAATCAGAATGGTAACCGTCAGAACAAAGGACGGGATAAAGGTTCTTTCAACCGTTCTCAGAATAGGCACGAAAGAATCGGGCGGTGTTGACAACTGGGCGGCAGGCGGAATATCCGTCGGCGTAAGGAATGACGGTTCTCTTGAGGAATACGGATTATATAAGCCCGACCACGGCGGACGGGTAAGCATTCATCCCGATACAGGCGTTGTTTTTAAGGATTTTACCGTTCCTCAGTTTGACAAGGTAAAAGAATGCGCCGTCAACGCGCACAGATATTTCTACGGTATTCATTCAATAGGCTGGGATATCGCGGTCACGGATGACGGACCTGTTTTTATCGAAGGCAATGACAACTGGGAAATCAGTCTTATGCAGGCATGCAGCCACGGTCTCAGAAAAGAATGGGAAGACGCATGCAGATAAAATAACATGACAGGGTATCTTTCGGGATACCCTGTTTTTTATTCTTACAGCCGTTAAAAATTTTTAGCCATTTTTGATTCTGTTTCGTATAAACACATGTAAAAAAATTTACGCAAAAATTTTCAAAAAATGCTCGACTTATACTTCATATATGGTATAATAAGGCAAAAATGTAAGGAGTGTTATTATGAAGAAGGTACTTTCGGTTATTCTTGCTGTTGTTATCGGCCTTACGGCGTCAGTCAACGCGTTTGCGGCTTCAGCAAAGAAAACCTATATCAGCGACATTGTTGCCGTCACGGCAAAAGACGAAAACGATGCGAAATCACAGCTTGAAAAAGAGGGCTATAAGCTTCTCACCGACAGCAACGTGAACTCATCGCTCAAAACAGGCGTTTATATCGGATACAAGGAAACCGATAATGCCGAAGAAGCTTTAACGGATATTGCTGCTATGAATATGAAGGGAAATTACAGCTATTCCGACTATAAGACAATGCTTCAGAAACGAAACGACATCATTTCGTCAAGCATGAATAACATCATGGTTTCAATTTCAAAATTCCAGGATGGCTATAAGGACGGTACGGAGGCTGCCAAGCTTACATATAATACAATCAATATGTATACGGAAGATGACAGCAAGCAGCTCATGGGCGACTATCTGCTTAAGTTTGATTTCTCAGACGAAGCAAAGGAAAACCTGACAAAGGTATTCATGCAGGGCAACAGTCAGATTGTTCTTGCGATTCTTGACGCTCTTTCGATTTCTGCGGACGATGCGGACTCCACTCTTGTTGACCGCATGGTTGATACGGGAACTGACGGCGTTGCCGATAAGTATAACACCGCATACCCGACGGTTGCGAAGGCTGTTAAAGCCATGAACGCCGCTTACGGTAAGGATGCGCAGAAGATTTACGATTCATGGGATGCTGTTCATAAGCTTCTTGCCGATGTTGAGGAAAACCTTGCGGCTGACGACGGATACGATACCGAAATCAAGGAGGAAGCCGAGATTGACGGCATGAACAAGGAGTCCGCGGAGTTTATTGAATCTGCGGCGGAGTTTGCAGGAAATCTCGAAAGCGCTTATACAACAGCGGAAGCCATGCTTTACGACAATCTGAAGAACACGGATTTTGAGGATGGCACTCTGCTTGATTTCTTTATGCAGGATAAGGACGATATCAGTGTTTCTGACCTTTACTTCATCGTTGATTCCATGACCGACGCTCAGCGCGCACAGATAGAAACGGTCGGACTTGCTCAGATGCTTGTCTGCGCTTTTGCCGGTACGGAGGACGGCGACAGCGAAACGAAGGAATGTATCGACAGTTATAACGAGCTTGTTGACAGCTTTGAAGCAATATCGGTTTATCAGGGTGTTGACCGCAGCATATTCACTGACGGTGTTGCGTTCACAAGTGCCGCCACGGAGCATGAGGCTCTTTACGGTGAAAGCTGGTTTGACTCAAAGAACATGACGCTTAATCTTTCAAATGAAGATTATATTAAGGTTATGATGTACACAAGCATTGCGACAGGCTTCTTCGGTATGCTTTTCCTCGGTATGTCGGTTGCTCCGAATATCTGCCGCAGCCTGATGAAATCCGCCCGCGATTTATGTCAGGACGCTATAGACAAGTCACGTTTCGTTTCAAAATTAGAGTCCCAGACACTCGGATATCAGAAGCAGTTCGATAAATACGCCGGCAGAATACGCAACTGCGGAAATGTTATGAGATCGGCAAAGACAACAGTTTATCAGGCTATCAGATGGGCATCGTTCGTTTTCCTCGTTATTGGTCTTATACTTGACATTACATTTATTGTGCAGTATTTCACTGTTCCCGATATTACCGAGGAGGTTATACCTCATCACATGGTAACGGCTGTTGACACTCCCGAGGGCGAGGACTATGCGTACTATCAGACAGTTAAGGACCTCAAGGGCAATGCTGTTGACCTGAACAACCATGAGGGCGATAAGGATATCGGCTGGCTTGTACTCTATACCACAAAGGAAGAGACAGCGGGTGACCCGATTCTTGCCGAAAACCTCAGGGTTCAGACCGGCTCCGCAAATTTCAGAGAGGGCGTATCGTTCATCCATCTTTTCAATGAGGCGGCAGCGCTCAATCTTACATCTGAAAAGTATAAGGGTACGGCAGACAAGGCAAACGGCACATACATTGTATTTGACCGTGACGCTTCCATCCTTATCGGCAGCGCAGTCACAAACGGCATGACAGCAGTAATCGGTATCGGCGGACTTGCAGTCGGTGCGGTTCTCGGCGCGATAATTGCCAGACTTGCGGGAAAGAAAAAGAAAGAAACTCCTGCCGAAGCATAAACAACATTTAAATAAACGGTCTGAGAGGATAACTCCTTTCAGACCGCTTTTGTTATTATATCAGTTTCTTATGCCCGTAAATACCGTGACATATACTGACGGAAAATACGGCAATCCGCCCGAATAAAGACAACCGTCCGCAGCATAAAATGTTACGGACGGTGATTTTATGATAATTGAAAGTATAATGGGCATGGTATCAAATCTGATTGTATTCGCGCTGCATCTTTCGGGCGGAAGCTCATTTCCGCCTCCGCTGACCGCAAAGGAGGAGTACGAATATCTTCAGAGGATGAAAAAAGGGGATACGGAGGCTAAAAACAAACTGATTGAACACAACCTCAGACTTGTTGCCCACATAATTAAAAAGTATTATTCCAATTCCTCACAGCAGGAGGAGCTTATTTCAATCGGCACAATCGGACTTATCAAAGCAATCGGGACCTTTGATGCGGATAAGGGAACCCGGCTTGCCACCTACGCCGCAAGGTGTATTGAAAATGAAATCCTTATGCATTTCCGCGCTCAGAAAAAGACAGCGCAGGATGTCTCAATGAGTGAGCCGATTGACACGGACAGCGAAGGAAATCCGCTGACGCTTATGGATATTATTTCCACAGAGGACGAAATTGTGGAGGATATTTACAGACTGACAATGATAAAAAAACTGAACACCGAGGTAAGAAAGATAACCGATGAACGGGAAAAGACTGTACTGATTCTGCGTTACGGACTTAACGGAAACAAGCCGATGACTCAGCTTGAGGTTTCACATAAGCTCGGAATTTCGCGTTCATACGTTTCACGCATTGAAAAAAGAGTGCTTGCACGCCTGAAAAAAGCTCTTGAGGATTAACGGAAAAACCGGACGACTGTTCAGAAAAATATGCTGATTATATTATTCTTTATGAATAAATATACTGAAAACTCCAAATGTATAAAATGCTTCAAAAAATTTTTTTCTGACAAAAAACGAGCATTACAGAGGAAAAACGAGTAAAGCAGAGTATTTTAAAGCTTTCTTTGAATTTGGCTGAAAATCTCTTGATTTTGTGCGGATTTTTTGCAAAAAACTGTTGACTTTTGCGGAATATTGCACTATATTATTGATTAATAAAAATACGGGTGATTTCCGGGTGACGAAAAGCAAGGCATACGGAGGTTATCTGAAGCCGGATTCGGCAAAGAGAGGGGCTGCATAATTGGAAAACAACGTTATTATTAATCTCAAAAACATTTCTGTCAAGCTTGGTGATAATCAGATTCTGGAAAATCTGAACATGTATATTCGTGATAAGGAGTTTATAACCCTGCTGGGTCCGTCGGGATGCGGCAAGACAACAACTCTGCGCATTATTGCGGGATTCCTTGAACCCGACACAGGCGAGATAGTATTTGATAATAAAGTTATCAATGGTGTTCCGCCTCATAAAAGACAGGTGAACACCATTTTTCAGCGTTATGCGCTGTTCCCGCACCTGAATGTGTATGAAAATATCGCGTTCGGTCTGCGTGTCAAAAAGATGAAAGAGGAAGAAATCAGGGATACGGTCAAGGAAATGCTTGCGCTTGTAAATCTGAGCGGCTTTGAAAGAAGAAATATCAATTCTCTTTCCGGCGGTCAGCAGCAGCGTGTTGCCATTGCACGCGCTCTTGCGGTAAAGCCCCGCGTTCTTCTGCTTGACGAGCCGCTCGGCGCACTCGACCTCAAGCTCCGCAAGGACATGCAGGTTGAGCTGAAAAATATTCAGCAGCGTCTCGGCATCACCTTCATCTACGTTACTCACGACCAGGAGGAAGCTCTTTCGATGTCGGATACCGTTGTTGTCATGGACGGCGGCGTTATTCAGCAGATAGGAACTCCGCAGGATGTCTATAACGAGCCGAAAAACGCTTTTGTTGCCGATTTCATCGGCGAGAGCAATATTCTTGACGGCAAGATGCTTGAGGACTTCAAGTGTTCCTTCTCGGGTGCTGAGTTCCAGTGCCTTGACAAGGGCTTCGGCATCGGCGAATCAGTCGATGTTGTTGTCCGTCCCGAGGATGTTGATATTGTTCCCGTTGAAAAGGGTATTCTTACGGGCGAGGTTACCTCGGTAACCTTCAAGGGCGTTCACTTTGAAATCATTGTCGATATCGGCGGCTTCAAGTGGATGATTCAGACAACGGATTACGAGCCTGTAGGCAAGAAAATCGGTCTTGCGATCGGGCCTGATGCAATACATATCATGAAGAAGTCCAAGTATTCGGGACTTTACGGCGACTACAGCTCCTTCAGCGTCGAGCTTGAACACCTTTCGGACATCGTTGAGGAGGAGTAAGCCGATGAAAAGAAAAGATACTCTCGGTCAGCGCCTCTGCGCTTCGCCCCACATTGTATGGTCGGCAATCTTCATTGTCGTTCCGCTTATAATGGTTATTTACTATGCGTTCACCGACAGAAAC
>JAZUDP010000195.1:0-10274 GCA_045639705.1 Acutalibacteraceae bacterium | reverse complement strand
ACGATGTATCGGGATTGTAGATGTAATATCCGTCGGGAAGAAGCTTATTAAGCTCGTCATAATCAATTACTGTTGTTGAGTTGATATATGCTTCAACCTCAACAAGGTCGCTCATGACTGTTCTGTTTTCGAAGGTTACTTCCTCGCCGTACTCATTAATAGGATTGCCGTCAACGTCAACAAGATAAAGCTCATATTCAATCTTGCCGTGCTTAAGTGTGTTGGTGATTACGGTATCGAAGCCTTCCGTTGAGATGTAGGTATCGTATTCCGCCATGCTTGTTTCCTGAATGGTGTAAACAAAGCTGTCATTGTACGGAAGTCCGTCAACTACAACATGCCATACATCGTTGCCGTTTTTGTCAACGTATGTTTCGCAGTCCTTAGCATAAATATCTCTTGCACTGCCGTAAGCATTGCCGTCCTTATAAACCTGAACTGTAATATGGTCGGGACGCTGACCTGTAATGTCTTTTGCATCTTCCCAGACCTTGGTAAGGTCGAGCTGAGTGAACTTCAGTTCGATAAGACCGTTGTTGCCGAGAACTGTAGTAACCTTGCCGTCGCTGTTAACTGTACGGTCATAGGATTCATCGAGCGTATCTGTAACATTATCTGTCTTGTCTGTTGATGTGTCGAGATTGCTCTTGAGAACTGAATGGTCTTTTCCGTCACTGCCTTCTACGACATCATAATAATAAGGATTACCTACTGCGGGAACAAACTCTGCTGTTGCAGGCTCGGATGTGCTGTTTGTATAGAATGTGCCTGACTTGTTCTTGCTTTCGTCGGTAAGACCAACCTTGTAAATAAGTCTTATCGGGTCTGCAAGTCTGTATTCATTGTTTACACCGTTATGAACGATAATAGGAACAAGCTCCGCGGGGATATTCCATTTTACTGTCTGCTTTCCGTTTGCGGCAGTAGTTACAATAACTTCAAGACCGCTGAGGCTGTATTTCTTATCAGTACTTGCTTCAGTAACAGTGTAATTATACTTATATGTTGTTGAAGTCGAGCCGTCAGCATTTGTAACGGTTACGGGAGTAACATTTGAAGTATAGTTCTTTTCGCCGTATCTTACAACAGGTGTACCGTTTATCTTCATGCCGTCACCGATTACATCAGTGAATACCATAGCACCTGTGAAATCATCGTCAAGCTCTGTCGATGTTGATGTTGTAACATTTGAAATAGGACGGTCAACCTCAACGATTGAAGAAACTATATCTCTGAAAGCATTTGTAAGTGTTTCGCTGTCAACATCGCCTGTGAATGACCAATCGGCATAATCAACATAATCAAGGTTGGAATACTTTGCCGAAATTGTTTTTGCGAGGTCGCTGGGAATACCGACACCTGACTCGGTATCTTCGCCTACATTTGTTGTCTTCTTCGCAGCTGCTGCAATATTTTCATTTGTAGGATTAAGAATTGTCTGACCGAAAATGTAGTCAACGCCGGGTCCGATGGTGTAGAAATTTGCGTTTCTGCCGTGGTTGACGCTGTAATACATATTATTAACAGTCTGCTTTGTTGACATAGCAGTCTCGATTGTGCGAAGACCGTGGTCAGAAAGAAGCTGAGAAGTAACATAACCGCCGGATGATGTAGATAAACCATAACCAACTGTTACGCCGTCAGTCTGTTCAAGGTGAGGTGTTGTTGTGTTGGTATCACTTACGGTGGGAATACCGTCGGAAATAAGTACAATTGAAGGAACTCTGTTCTGCTTGTTTGAAACCGCGCTGAACATGTCCTCAGCCTACTGAAGACCTGCCTGTGTGAATGTACCGACGCTTGCAACGAACTGATGCGATGAAGGCTTGACGACCTGACCGCTTGAATTAATCAGGAAGTTTGTGGACATAACATACGGCAGGCTTTCAAAGCTCAGCTTAACGTTTGAAGACCTGTTAGAGTAGGAATTGGTTGTGTAAGTAACAGATGTGCTTGAAGCGTAGGTGATTGTAATGTCATCGTTCATGAAGACATTGGTGTTGGTTCCGCTTGCGCTGCTGAAAAGCATTGCAACATATGCTTCTTTTGAGCTTGTGAAAATATAAATAACATCATTGCTGTTGAATTTACCTGATGCAGCATAATAGGTAATTCCGTTAACCGTCGCGATTGTTGTCAGCTCGCTTGTTGTCGGACGGTAATAAGTGTAATTGTTACTTCCTCGGTTCTGAAAACCCGGAATCTTTGAAAGCGACTTAAGGCTTGAAACTGTTTTGGATGAGGACGCAGTTTTAACCGCATATGAATGTCCGTCATTAATTGTACCGCCGCTTGAAGCAACCATTCTGCCGCCCCATGTGATGTAATCTGTCTGTCCCTCGGGAAGAGTGTACTTGTCAAGAGGAAGGTATACGCCCTGATAAATACCGAAGCCGTAGGTTACGATACCGATACGTGTTTCGGGGTCTGCGGCATAAAGCTCTTTGATAGCTTCGTTAAGACCGTCTGCTGTTGCTTCGGCACGGGTAACGGTTGAACTGCCTGCAACGGTAAACGTTCTCATTGAACCTGATGCGTCGATTACAAAAACAACATCGGGATGAAGCTTTTCTTCTGTTACGATTTCTTCTGTTTCTACCGATTCATATGACTGACCGAGAGCTGAAAGCGCAACTGAAAATTCGTCGCTTTCATATGCTGAAAATGCATTGAATTCATCGCCGTTATAATAAACGGTTTTGTCAGTTGCAATCTTACCGTCATCTGCGGGAGACTTGGTGAACCAGTCCTCGATGTCAGAGGTTGACGGGTCAGCTTTTGTGTCAACTATGCCTTTGTATTCTTCAACTCTTACTGTGATTTCAGCAACGGCTTTGCCGTCAGCGTATACAGTTGCGGTGTATTCGCCCTCTTTGCTTGTATCAACAGTCTGATTCCATGTAAGAGTAACCTCGTCATCGTCAAGCGTGAAAATCTCGCCTTCGGAATCAGAAAGTTCCTCGCTTTCCTTATAAAGAACCTTTATGTCGTCCTTTATTGAATTAACATTGAAGCTTTCTCCCTTAGTTACAATGAAAAGGGTGCTGCCGACATATTCATAAACCTCTCCGGGAATCTTGTATGCAACGAATCTGTTGTTGACATCATTCATAGCTCCGCTGTATATGCCGAAATCACCATTACCGCCATAGCAGTTAATGTAATAGTCTCCGTTTGTTCTGTGGATACCGATTTTATCGCCCGAAACATTAACCTGAACCGCTGTCCGTGTGTCGGAAAGCGTCAACGCTGCGAGTGTAGTATTTCTTGTGATTGAAAGATATTTTCCGTCAGAGGTCTGGAAATAATAGGTATTGCTTGCGGCGTTTGCAACAGTTACCTTAAATTCAGCCGTATTCAGCTTTGTTGTAAGCACATCACCGCTGATTGAAAAATCATATACCTGCGATGAAGAAAGACCGCCGCCCGAAGCAGCCTGACCCAAAAGAAGACGTGTGCCTCCCTCGTTCCAGAAAACATATGTGCCCTCTTCAAGATACTGTCCGCTTGTGTTAGGTGTATACTTATAATAATTATTTGCAGTTACAGTTTCAGGTAATTTATATGCTACAAATCTGTTGTTAACATCGTTCAAACCGTTTGACCAAACTCCGATTGCTTTTGAATCATGATAACAGTTGAGATAATAATTAGAATTCGCTACACCAATAGCTATTTTGCCGTCTGAAGTAATAACCTGAAGAGCAGTAGGTGTTGTTGTAAGCGTAGCAGCTTCTTTTGTTGTGCTTGAATTAATGGAAATATACTTTCCGTCAGCCGTCTGGAAATAATATGTATTATCAGACGCATTAGCAACGGTTACTTTAATCGGAGCATTGACTAATGATGTTGAAAGCTCATTGCTGCTGATTGAGAATGAATCATCAAATGCAATATTAAGTCCTCCGCCTGATTTGTTCTCACCCAAAAGAAGACATGTGTAGCCTTCGTTCCAGAAAACATACGTACCCTCTTCAAGAATCTGTCCGCTTGTTTTGGGCGTATATTGGATATATGTTGTTGCGGGAACTTCTTCTTTACTTACAGTTACCGTGATTGTATCAAGAACTGTTGAACCGATTTTAACTGTTGCAGTATATGTGCCGGGAACATTTGTGTCAAGTGTCTTGTTCCATGTGAGTGTGATATCGTTCTGACCTACCTTAAGTGTTGTATAGGTAGTCGCTGACGAGCTTGTTTTATACTGTACCTCGACTTTGCTTTCAACTTCTGAGGCAGTAAGAGACGAACCCTGTTCAACATTATATGCTGTGGGTCCTGACTGTCTGTAATATCCGCCTGCAGTCGTTTCTTCAACATATACTTTCTGTGCATAATTGTAAGCACTGATTGTTGAAGACGATGATGTGCTGAGAGCAATATTGCTGCCGCTTGCGGTCATATAATAACTGCCGTTATAAATCTTGTTTGTGCCAAAAGTCCACTTTGTTTCGGTGGTTGACGCAGTAAGTGAAGAACTGCTTCTGCCGATGTACTTTTTAGTCGTTTCATTATAAAGTCCACCGTTACCTGTTTTTGTTAATACACAGGCGTCAATTTCTTCGTCCCCGACGATGTACTCCGTCCATGCCCACCATGTGTCTGTACCAGTTGCGGTGGTATAAAGAGTTGTGCTTCCTCCGCTTGCACCGACTGTGACAGCTTTTGAAGCGGCGTTGCCGTCAATAATTTTACCCGAGCCGCCAATCAAGCCGGAGGTATAAAACTGATCCTGCTTAACATACAGACTGCGCTCTACGCGTTTGGTTGAACCTGCAATATAAGTCCAACCGTCTGCTGCTAACGCAATTATCGACACACATGCCGACAGACAGCTCAGGGTCATGATGACTGCCAGTATTACCGACAGTACTCTTTTTGTGGTTTTGCTTACATTTCTCATTTCAAATCTTTCCTTTCTTTATCAATCATTACTAATCTCAATATCAAAATCGGTTTTTAATGTCTGCACAACATTATACATGTCCCGTCCGTTCTGAGCGTTTTCAAACCGAAAAATCAGCATTTTCGGCTGCGCACAGACATTTGGACATTAATGTAGTCTATTATTTACAGTATTATTATACAATACTTTTCAAGAAAAGCAATACGATATTTCGCACAAATAATCAAACCAATTATCATATATTTTAGCTCTTTTGTTTAATACGCCGCAAAATAACTGTTTTTCGTGTAATTAAATGCTGAAATTTTGATTTCCGTGAAGTGCGAAACCGAACAGATTACAAGCAGATTCTGCCGTATATCGGATATTAAACTGTATTATTATATACGAACATTTTAATCTGCGGGATAATAATAAATGCAAATCCCGGCTCGCTCTGAAATATAAGTGAGTCGGGATATACTTATCGGATTGATTGAAGTGATTAAAATAACCGATTTATTTCTTATAAAATTTATTTGTATCAATTCTAAACAGCTTCATTCCCTTTTGAGCAAGAGTCCGGAAGTCATTTCCTGTCAGCTTCATTGCGCCCTTTATAAGCGGTGATATTCTGAATTTCAGAAAAGCGTTTATTGTTTCAAGATAGAAATCATCGGGGAAGCGTTTATCCTTATCAAAAGGTACGGTGTCGCTTGTTTCAAACAGCCATTCGAGCAGCTTTGAGCGCATGCCGTCAATAATCTCTTTATAATGCGGGTCGTCGATAAGGTTATGCTCCTCCCCTTTTTTCAGGTCGTAAAACTCGTCCGTCTCGTAAAGGCGAAGCACATATTTATACTCCTTCGTGCGTATCATAACCGCCTTTGTATGCTGAGGACCGTTTTTCTGCTGAATGTGTATTCTCGGCGCATATTCATCGGCTACAATGCCGAAATAGTTTTCAATATACAATTCACAATATATATCTTTTTGCCCGTACTTCGCCATTATTACGATACGAAAGAAATATGTGATTCATTTGCGGTTATCCATATACTCATGGGCAAGTATATCCTTCAGCACAAGCATTGAATCAAGCTCGCAGTATCCGTAATCGTTTTGCAGCTCGGTGAACATTGCTCTTATCCGGCCTGCATATTTCGGAATATCAACCTCGCTCTGATACGTTTTCAGAACAGGATACTTTGTACTCCACGCTTTTGTCCAATCTGTTTTGCCTTGATTTTCTTCCGTGGTATTTTTTATAATCTGCTCAATGCTGTCCATTCAAAGCACTCCCCTGCCGATTAATTGCTTTTATTATATCAAATCCGATAGATTATTCAACAGATTTTTGCATTGACAATTGCGTACAGATAATTAAAGTCTCAACCGTAAAACGTTCCGGACGAGGCGTATTTTATACATAATGTCGCGAAATATAAATTCAGAAAAAAGCAATCTTTACTTATGTGATATTGTATGGTATTATTTTCGGGGGTGAACAATATGGAAAAACTGACAGACAGACAACGAATGACACTTGTTTTTAACCATCAGGCTCCGGACCGAGCCCCGATAATTGACGAACCGTGGGAAGGCACGGTAAACAGATGGAAAAGAGAGGGCATGCCGTGCAATACCGACTACCGTGATTTTTTCGGAATTGATAAGAAATTCTCGTTCGATGTGGATAACTCCCCGCAGTATGAATCGAAAACGATTTTCAACGACGGTGTTTCACGCATTTATACAACCAAATGGGGTACCACGGAAAAGAAGCTTGTCGGAGAGGATACCACTCCGCAGTATCTTGAGCGAAGGATAACCTCAAGCGCAGCGTGGCAGGAGGCCAAGGCGCGTATGCTGCCGACGCCCGACAGAATAAACTGGGAACGGCTGAAATATGAATATCCCCGTGCCGTTGAAGAAGACAGATGGAAACAGATGTCTCTGTGGTTCGGCTTTGATGTGGCTCATTCCGGCATGGTCGGGCTTGAAAATGTACTTATCGCCATGATTGAAGAGCCGGAATGGTGTATTGACATGTTCAACACCTATCTTGATGTGTGCATAGGACTGTTTGAGCAGGTGCTTGACGCAGGTTATAAATTTGACTGCGGTTTCTGGTGGGACGATATGGGCTACAAGCAGAGACAGTTTTTCTCTCTGCCGATGTACCGCGAGCTTTTAAAGCCCGTTCATCAGAGAGCGGTGGACTGGATTCATTCCAAGGGAATGAAAGCGGAGCTTCATTCATGCGGCGATGTAAGACCGTTTATTCCGGAATTTATTGACATGGGCATTGATGCGCTTAACCCCATTGAGGTCAAGGCGGGTATGGAACCGGTGGAAATAAAGAAAAAATACGGAAGCGAAATCGTTCTTCACGGCGGCATTAACGCGCTGCTCTGGGATGACCCGGTTAAAATGGAGGCAGAGCTTGACAGACTTTTGCCAATACTCAGCGAGGGCGGCGGCTATATCTTTGCCACAGACCACTCAATACCGAATGTTGTTACTCTTGAACAGTTCAGAAATGTAATTGAAAAGGTAAAAACGCTTACTGCGAATTGAAGCACATGAAAAAGCACTGATTATATAAAAGAAAGATAAGCGAATTTGTAAAAAATTCTGCAAATGATTTTGCAAAGACAACAGCCTGCCGAGACAAGCACCCCGGCAGGCTGTTTTGTTATTCAGCAGCTTACATATTAAAGCTTAATCAAAAAGATCTGCGAAAAAGTTTATCACTGACCAGAATGCAAGAACGACAGCATTTACAATTCTGAAAATCAGCGGCTCGGGTCTTGCCGGCTCAAATTCGGGTACGGCGGGTTCGTTTTCTGAAGTATCTGTTGTCTCCTCTTCAACCGTCTGGTCGATGAGGTTCAGATACTCTACATATGCGGATGATGTTTCGAGCAATTCTTCCTCGCTCTCGCTCTGGTCAACTTCTGCAAGGAGAACGCCTGCCTGCTGGAGAAGGACAACATCAAGGCTGTCAATTACACCGTCATGGTTGCAATCAGCAGCCATGTAAACTGCTTCACCGACATCGGATTCTGAAAGGAGTCCGTTTGCAAGGCAGGAAACAATCATCGCATCCATGCCGTCATACCATCCGTCGCCGTTGACATCGCCGAAAACAACAATCTGAACTGTTCTATATGCTTCGCCGTTTGATTTGCAGAGAGTAACTGTGTTGCCTGTTCCGACTCTGCCGTTTGAGGATGTAATCTCAATATTCTTATTTGCAAACAGCTCTTTAATTCCGCTGACATTTTTATTGACAAAATCAGCACCTGTAACAAATCCGTTTTCTCTGTCAATTTCCGCGTCAATATCAGATGAAAGCTTAAGGTCGGCAGCTACCGTGCAGGAAGCGGAAAGTCCACTTGCCGTTGTAGCGACGATTTCAGCCTCGCCGACATCAAGCATTGTAACAACACCGTTATTTACAACAGCAACTGAGGGGTCGGAGGATGTCCAGATAATCTTATCTTCATCAAGCATATCGGTGCTAAACGAAGCGGTAAGGCTTGCCGTTTCGGAATCCGCAAGAGTGATAGTATTATCCGAAAGAGCAAGAGTTATATACTGAATGGGAATATCGTGGTTAACCGCGAAAGCCTCGGCGTAAGAGCCTGCGTAGCACCATATGGTCAGATTTTCACAGCCTGTAAAAGCGGAATCGCCGATTGAAGCGACGCTTTTGGGAATGATTATTTTTTCAAGGTTTGAGCAGTTTTTAAAAGCCGAGTTGTAAATTCTCGTCACGTTATTGGCAAGCTCAACGGATTTTATATCTGTATTGCCCTTGAAAGCCTCAAAGCCGATTTTGGAAGCGGAGCTTAAAAATACGTTTTCCGCTTCGCCGTTGTATGAAACAAGGATATCGTTTTTGACTGTAAAATTGGGGTTGTTGCTGTCGTCGATAATGCAGTATTTTAAGTTCTCCATATCAGCGTAATAGTGCATATATGAATTCTCTTTGCAGAGGATTGTCACGTTCGGACTGTTCAGAAATACCGAGCTGTCCATTTCGATATATTCGTCAGATTCAAAAATAACCGTCTGCAGATTATCACATTCCGCAATAGCCTTGCTGCCGATTTTCTCAACGCTTGCGGGGATTGTCAATGTTGTAAGAGTATCGCAGTCTCTAAGAAGTGACCGGGGCAGATATTTAACGTTATTTCCGATTACAAAGTCGGTTGATGAATTAGACATATAAGAAAATGAGGCTGATTCGCAGTAAACAGCGTTATAATTTATTGATGAAAGAGAGCTGCAATAATAAAATGTTAGATCACCTATACTCGTTACACTTTCGGGGATTGTTATGCTTGTCAGTCCTGTACAGTATGCAAATGCGTCCCAGCCTATGCTTGTTACACTGTCGGGAATTGTTATGCTTGTCAGTCCTGTACAGTATTCAAATGCGCCCCCGCCTATACTTGTTACGCTGTCGGGAATTGTTATGCTTGTCAGTCCTGTACAGCTATAAAATACATAATCGCCTATGCTTGTTACACCGTCATTAATAACAACTTTTTTTATAGAATCATTATAACTAAACGGAGATACATCATCACACGAAAATTCAAAGTCCCACATATCTCCCGTACCGCTGATTGTGAACAGACCTGTACTGCTGTCAAACGTATATGTAACATTTTCTCCGCACGAACCGCTTGACGCTAACGCACTAACCCTTGTCGCAAACAGACTGCCCCAGTCAAAATCCGCAATGCCCGCCAGCGGCGCTGCGGTTAATACCATAACCGCAACAAGAAGCGATGCCATTATTTTTTTAAGTGTCTTTTTCATCAGAATCCCTCCGATTGAACATGCTGTATATTCAGTATAGCATATTTTTCCTTATTTTCAATATGCAAATGTCTGCCGCCGATTGAATAGAATACAAAAGCAAATAATACGCCTCTGAATAATCTATTATTAATAAGCAAAAAAGGCATAAAAATACCCGCCATCGGATTAATTTCCGGTGGCGGATTTGCTATTTTTATGCTTTTCTAAAGTAGAAATTTAAAAGGATTATTAGATTTACCAAAAAGCATTACGCGCTTGAAATTATCTACAACAGTAGAAATTTAAAAGGATTATTAGATTTATGGTGATATTGGGGTCGAACTGTTGGATCTACAACAGTAGAAATTTAAAAGGATTATTAGATTTATATTACATTTAACATACCGAAATCATCTACAACAGTAGAAATTTAATAGGATTATTAGATAGTTCCTACGCCTCCATTACAAATGCATCATCTACAACAGTAGAAATTTAAAAGGATTATTAGATGAGGTTAAGATATACAACTATTTCCTCGCATCTACAACAGTAGAAATTTAAAAGGATT
>JAZUDP010000194.1:0-2752 GCA_045639705.1 Acutalibacteraceae bacterium | reverse complement strand
GATTAATAGAAAAGCATATAATTTTTAAAAGCAAAATATAAAGCAGTTTTAAGAAAAATCATAATTTGATTATCTTAAAACTGCTTATTTTATTTATTATTTTGCTTTTTCGGTCTGTGCTAAACGGCACAGGCTTGCAAGGCTACTTTTCCTTAAAATGTGCCTTTTACCCGCCTTGCGCCCTTTTGCTCCTCGCCATACGTCAGTATGGTTTCGTCGCAGAAAGAACACAAATCGGGCAAATTTCATCATTTTAAGGTGCAAAGCAGTTTTTGAGGAGAGAATTTTTCAGAAGACAAAGAAAACCCGCATCACGCATACTAACGTATTCGGATACGGGTTTGATGCAGTATTCGGGAAAATTATCCGTCAAAAACAAAAGTATCCTTACAAGTCTGTGCCGAAGGCAACAGCCACATCTTTTTTTATTCCGGAACGGCAAGATTCAGTGCCGCGGGAACCATTTCGACTGTGAAACGGTTACCGTAAACAACCTCTCCGTCGATAGTGATTGCAAATCCGTTTTCCGCAATAATCTCAACCTTTTTCGCCTGACGGTATTCTATGTATTTTTTAAAAGCGGGGTTATCAATATGCTCGCCGTTGGTGTACGGAGTCATGAGCTTAAGGAACTTAAGCCTTGAAACAGGATGCACAAGGCAAACCTCAATAATTCCGTCATCCGTTTTGGCTCTCGGAGCGCATCTGAATGAGCCGCCGACATACTGTCCGTTGGCAACCGTACAGAGCAGCGATTTGCCGTCGGGATTGAGGACTTCGCCGTCCGCAATAACCGTGTAGCTGTTTTTCATGCTCGTGATAAGCGCCTTGGCAACGCCCATTGTGTATGAGCGCTTGCTGCCGTGACCCGTCTTTGCACGGTCGTCGTTTACCTTTATCGCAACAGTTGTATCAAAACCGAAGTCAATAACATTATTGCTGTACCTGTCGCCGACCTTCATCAGGTCGAGCTTCTGTACGGGCGCGTCAAGCAGCCTCTGAATATCCGTAAACTTTTCCGCGCCGCCGAATGCTTTTACAAAATCGTTGCCGCTTCCGCACGGATAACAGCTTACCTGTGCATTCGGAAAGCCGACAGCACCGTTGAAAACCTCGTTTATTGTGCCGTCACCGCCGCAGGCAAAAAAGCGAACCTCCTCATCGGGATGGCTTCTGCACCAGTTTCTGACATAATCCGTAGCGTCTCCGACATCTCTGGTCAGATAAACCTGACAGTCGAATTTCTGTCTTGAATTGCTTATTCCTTCGCGGATGAGTGCCTCTGCACCGCCCTTGCCTGCAAGGGGATTGATAATAAAGATATAATTCATAATTGCAAATTCCTTGTTTTAACCAATCATAAGAATACCCTGAGTGATAAGAAGCTCGCCCAGAACATATGTAAGCATTACTGTGAAATGTCTTTTGAAAATAATGTTTTCGTCCTTGTAGTATCTTACAAGGTAGAGTGTGCAGTCCGAAATGAAGAACAGCACCGCGCCGATGTAGGCAATAACTGCGCCCGGTGAACGGAAGGTCATAAGCTGTATAAGCGAGAACACGTTCATCATGCTGTTGCATATCAGATAGATATACATCGGAACAAGCATGGACTTCGGCGTTGTGGGCTTAAGGGCTCTGACGATGAACAGAGCAACGGTAAGATAAATAACCGCCGCGGGAATCACTATCCACCATATGATTCCGTCAAGCGAGTGCATAAATACGTTTATGGCATAAACCGCAATGAAAGAGAAGTGGGAAAGCATAAAGCTGATTCCGCCCGCAACAAACCATTTGTTGCCTTTTCCCATAAGCAGTATATCGCCGACCCAGCTTGTAACGAGGGCACAGACAAGCACCCATGAAATGCTGTCGGCTGAAAAAAGATAATAAAGCAGAATGAAAATCAGCAGAAACGGTTTGGTTCTGCGTCTTTTATCTGCGTCGTCATGCCAGCTGTCAATCAGATGAATTACAGTAGCTATTGCCAGCAGCATCAGGAACAAGCATCTCATATTACCCCTCCGAATGCAATAGTAAAAGCTTTTACAATTAACATAGATTGATAAAAGTTCTGTCAGATTATACCATATGTATAGATTTCAGTCAACATTAAAAATGCACCCCTTAATGGAGTGCATTCTTTATAAAAAATAAATTAATATGCCTTACCCCAGTAGAGCATATGCTTTGCGGGTTTGCCGCAGCATACGCAGGTATCTGAGAGCTGCTCCTGCTCAAAGGGAATGCAGCGTGATGTAACGCCTGCCTCTTCCTTAAGCTTGTCCTCGCACTCTCTGTCGCCGCACCACATTGCGCGGATAAAGCCGGGCTTGTTGTCGGCGATATCCTTAAGCTCTGCAAAATCCTTTGCGGTGAATGTCATAGCTGCTCTGCGCTCAAGAGCCTTGTTGTAAAGACCGTCGCGTACAGCCTCAAGCAGCTCGGGAATCTTTGTTTCAAGCTCGTCAAGAGAAACAAAAATCTTTTCGCCGCTGTCGCGTCTTACTATGACACACTGGTTCTTTTCTATATCCTTGGGACCGATTTCAAGACGGAGCGGAACGCCCTTCATCTCATATTCGGCAAACTTCCATCCGGCGGAGTTGTCGGACTTGTCGCACTTTACACGGAAAGCCTTGTTGAGCCTTGCGGTAAGTTCGTCTGCCTTTTCAATTACACCGGGCTTGTGAGCCGCGATGGGGATAATAACAACCTGTGTGGGAGCGATTTTGGGAGGAAGAACAAG
>JAZUDP010000193.1:0-17417 GCA_045639705.1 Acutalibacteraceae bacterium | reverse complement strand
GAATGAAATAATTGATCCATTAAAAGGCGATATTTATTTGACTTATAAATATAATTTTTATTGTGCCAAATTGTTTTTTCTTCAGAATGCTTTACATAAGATTTTAGGAAAGAGCAAAAAAAAATTGATATTTTTTTACGGTAAAAGTGAAAATAACAGGATACTTATTTTCCCTGGAATAGTTGATAAAAAAAAGAAAAAAGTTTCTTTTCTTGGAGAACAGTTTTCTACTGGAGCCGGTTATAATAACTATATTGGGAATTGTGACATTGATATGTGGGAGGCTTTTATAGTATATTTAAAATCTCAATTTGAAAATTCTGGAGAATACACATTGTCCCTGCATGATATAGCAGAAAAATCTATTATTCCCGGTAAAAAAAAGGAAAGACCATGTGTAAGAATACATATTAAAAAAAATCAAGATTTTTACAATTGTATAAAATTATATGATTCATGGTATGCATCTATGTCCAAGAATTCAAGACAAAATTTAAGAACAGCATATAATCGAATGAAAACGGACTGTGTATCATTTGAATTAAAAACATATGATAGACTACCATTTTTTGATTTGTTGAAATATTATAGGTTTATATCAAGAAGAAGCAAACAAATAAATGGTATCAATGAAAAAAAGCATAATAAAATTACATGTTATATAAAAGATGCATATAAAATGTATTTTAGTATTTCATTTAATATGTTGAGATTTAGTGAACGTTCACAGTTAACGGTTCTTGAGTTAAATAATTGTATAACCGCTTGTATGATAACATTTAGAGAACCGTTTGGAATGGTTGTCCCAAAACTTGCTATTGATATAGATTATTCAAGATATAGCCCAGGATGGATTATGATTTCTGAATACATTAATAATTTCAAATCTGACGGAAATGATTTCATTTTTGATTTGTCGCGTGGAGATGAAAAATATAAAGTGGCTCTTGGTGGTGAACTTTATTATAATTATGGATGTGATATTCCAATAAATGAAAGGTAGAGTACAATAATGTCATTAATCAGTGTAATTGTTCCGGTTTACAATGTTGAAAAATATCTTGACGCATGCGTGGAGTCAATTGTAAACCAGACACACAGGGAGCTTGAAATAATTCTTGTGGATGACGGTTCACCTGACAGGTGTCCCGAAATGTGCGATGAATGGACCAAAAAAGACGGCCGTATAAAAGTTATACATAAGGAAAACGGCGGACAGGGTGAAGCGAGAAATTTCGGAATAGAGATTGCACGGGGCGATTATATCGGCTTTGTTGACAGTGATGATATCATCCGGCCCGAAATGTATGAGGTTTTACTGAAGGAAATATCTGAGCGTAATGCTGATATGATACAGTGTGCTATGTTCAGATATAGCGAGTTTCCTTTGAAAGCGTTTCCTGAAAAAAATGAGCAGATTTCTGTCTTTGAATTTTCACCGGAAGAAGCTGTCAGACATCTGATTACCGACGAGCTGATTACAAGCACCTGCCCGAGCGTCCTGATGAAAAGCGAAAAGGCAAAGACTGTTCTGTTTGACCTCGGTATGATAAATGAAGATGTAATGTGGATTTACCGGGCGCTTCGCTGTTCGGAAAAAACAGTTGTCACAAGCGAAAAGCTTTACGGATATTTTCAGCGTGAAGGAAGCACAATGAATTGCGTATACACCGAAAAAAAGTTTGACGCGCTTAAAGCGTTGAGAATGCGGGCTGACTCCGTAAAAACGGATTTTCCGCAGCTGTTGGCAATTGCGGAAAGAACATATACCGGAGGCTGTATGTACAATTATCAGACGGTGTGCCGCTTGCCTGACAGTGAAGAGTACCGTGAAATAAAGAAAAAGCTTCATAATATGTTTTTAAGTTCAGACTTGAAGATGACCTATTCCGCTGCAAGCAAAAAATACAGAATATGGTATAAATTATTTGAAAAGTTTCCCGATTTTACCTGTAAAATCAGAAATATACTGAAAATAGGTCTTTGAGGTAATTGAATATGCCTGAAATAAGTGTAATAATTCCTGTTTATAAAGTTGAGAAGTATCTCAGAAAATGCGTTGACAGCGTTATAAATCAGACTTACAAGGATCTGGAAATCTGGCTTATTGATGACGGTTCTCCCGATAACTGTCCGGCAATATGTGATGAATACGCCGCAATGGATTCGAGAATAAAAGTTATTCATAAGAAAAACGGCGGACTTTCCGACGCAAGAAATTCCGCTCTTGATGTAATGAACGGCAAATATGTCACCTTCGTTGACAGCGACGATTATATTTCCGGAGATGCGATTCAGACATTATACGATGCTCTGATAAATAATCAAGCGGATATTTCGGTAGGAAATATGGCTTCAATTGATGATAACGGCAATATCAGCAGCTTTTACACTCCTGCTGAAGCTGAAGCGGTTCTTGAAAATGAAGAGATTCTGACCTCGTTGAATCAGCCGTGTGCGCAAAACAGGCTTTATAAAGCTGAAATTTTCAGTGAAATAAGGTACCCTGTCGGCAGACTGTATGAGGACGTTTTTACATGGCATAAAGTGCTTTCGAAGGTCAAAAGGATTGCTCTTACGGGGAAGGTTAGCTATTATTATCTTGTAAGAAGCGGCAGCATAATGCACTCTGAATATGATATCAGGTTTACCGATATTGTCTTTGCAATAAAGGAAAGGTATGAATGGCTTGATTCAATAGGTCAGCATAAGCTTGCCGACGAAGCGAGAATGTTTATATATACAAGAGTTGCTGTGGCATTTGCCCACCTTGACCCGGATAATCCGGAGCATAATAAAATTCTGAAGGAAATAAAAGCTATATATGACGGTTGTTATAAAGTGCTGATAAAGGAAAATATCGGTATGAGGCAGAAAATCAGACTCCGGCTGCTTTACAGATTTCCGTCATTGCATACAAAATTATTCGGCAGAAAAATGCCGATTGCCCTGGGGTGAAAAGTTTGGAAAAAATCAGTATAATAGTTCCTGTTTATAATGTTGAAAAATATCTTCCCGAATGCCTTGACAGCATTATTAATCAGTCGCTTAAGGATATTGAAATATTCTGCATAAACGACGGCTCACCCGATAATTCTCTTGGAATTCTTAAAAATTACGCTGAGAAGGACTCACGGATAAAGATAATTGACAAGAAGAACGAAGGGGTCGGAAAAGCAAGAAACGACGGTATTCGCGCTGCGGCGGGAGAATTTATCGCTTTTATGGATTCCGACGATTATTATCCGTCAGATAATGTGCTTGAAGCTCTTTACAATGCTGCAAAGGAAAACGGCGTTAAGGTTGCGGGAGGCAGAAAAATACGGCTGATGCCTGACGGAAGCCTTGAAAAAGATTCCTTTTCCGTAACGGAACACGGACTTGAATTCGGTGCGCGGAGGCTTACTGAGTATTCGGATTTTCAGTTTGACTACGGTTATACTCAGTATATTTTTGAGAGAAAAATGCTTGTTGATAACGGAATTGAATTCCCTCCTTATAAGCGTTTTCAGGACCCTCCGTTTTTTATAAAAGCGATGAACGCTGCCGGCAGATTTTATGCTGCCGATATTGACAGCTATTGCTACAGACAGCTTCCGGGTGAATTTAAATATACCGCTGATAAAACGCTTGATTATATACTCGGTCTTATTGATAATCTGAGGTATTCAAGAGACAACGGACTTGCGAAGCTTCACTGTCTGACGGCAAAGCGTCTGGACAGGGAATGCTCTTTTATGGCAATAAAAAATATATTCGGTGAGAAAAACAGTATTCTGATTGCCGAAATTATGAGAGCGGTTACCTTTGTTGATACAGAATGGCTGAATGAAAACGGATATGAAATTAAGACGCCGTTTGTTCCCGAGGTTTTTGACTATCTGATTTCAACGGCGGAAAAATATGAAAAAATCAGAAATAATAAGTTTTTGAAATTATTACGGAAGTAATTAAAGGGTGATTTTTATGGCTTACAGTTTTATAGCAAGAGCGGAGCATAAACTATATATTAAAATAAAAAGAAAAAGACTTAAGAATAAGAATCCTTCCATTATAGCCAATAACTGCAACGGAGGAATAATAGCACATGACCTCGGTCTGCCGTTTAACAGTCCGTTGGTAAACGCAGGAATGTATGCAAAATATTATGTTAAGTTTTTGAAAAATATTGAACATTATTTCGAAACGCCGCTGGTAAGGATTGAGGATGACCCGAAAGGCTGGTTTGTTGCTCAGTGCGACGATATTCAGATACTTCTCGGCCATACAAAAACCTACGAAGAGGCGCTTGCAAATTGGGAGAGAAGAAAAAAACGTTTTAATCCCGACAATATATTCGTTGTTTTTGTTGATAAGATGGGATGTACATACGATATTATCAAAGAGTTTGATGAGCTTCCCATAAAGAATAAGGTTATTTTTACCCATAAGCCCTATCCCGAATTCAAAAGCGCATATTACATTAAAGGCTTTGAAGATAAGGGTGAGGTCGGCGTGCTTTCCGACTGGAAGCCCGGCTTCTGGAAACGCCGCTGGCTTGATGATTTTGACTATGTTAAATTCCTTAACGGTGAAGGGATAGAATAATGAGACAGATTTACGGAGTCTTTGATATTGAAAAAAATGAGTATACGGATTCTTCAGAAGATGTATACGCATTTCATGATAAAGATATTTCACTGTGGGTTTTCGGCAATGCTGAAAGCGAATTCGGTGTAAACTGCGGGGAAAAGCTTGCAGACATTTATAAAAATTACGGACGCGGGTTTACCGAAAAGGTCTGCGGAGTATATATTGCGGTTATATCAGATAAAAGAAATAAAACCGTCAGTATATTCCATGACCGCTCCACATCGTCTGCGGTGCTTTATTATGCGGAATATGACGGAAAAATCCATATAGGTACATCGTTGAAGCGTATTCTTTCGGAAACGGGAATGCCGCGTGTATTTAATGAAAGCTCCGTTGAGGATTTTATTACAAACGGATTCATATACGGTGAAGAGACGCTTATCAGGGATATATATAAGCTTAAAGCCTTTCACTGTCTTGAAATTTCCGTTGGCTCGGTACATCAGCTGCGTGTGAACTATTATGTGCGGGAAATGTCAAAGGGCGAAGCGCTTGATTCATTTAAGCCGTCACTTGATAAGGCTGTTAAAAAATGCTTTGAAGGGGAGAACGAAATAAATCTTCCTCTTTCAAGCGGATTTGATTCCAGCTATATTGCGTATGTCGCAAGTGAAAATGGCAAAGCCCCGATAAATGCTTTTTCTGTCGGAGGCAAATTCGGAAAGAATGAACTGCCTGTTGTTGAAAAAAATGTAAAGCATTATAAGCGTATGAAGCTTAATTCAGCGCTCACAGACAAAGACACCTTGCAGAATCTCCCGGATATAGTCTGGAGGCTTGAGGGCTCGGTGTATGAGGTCGGTCTGTTTTTGCAGTATGAGCTTGCAGGACTTGTTTCCGGCAGCGGGGAAAAATACCTGATATGCGGCGAATGTGCCGACCAGGTTATGAATAAATACTATCTGAGAGAGGACAGGCTGTTCCCGCAGAAAACCGACGGAGTACCGATATACTATGAGTTTTCCGAGTATCCGTTTATTTTCGGAAATTATCTGATTTTAAAGAAAAACGGAATTCTTGCCAACTCCTTCGGAATAGAGACAAGATATCCGTATCTTGACAATGATGTTGTTTCGGTAAGCCACGCGCTGAGAAGCATAAACGGTAAGGACAAAAGGATTCACACGGCAAATTGCGAGGACTGTCTGCCTGATGAAATTCTTAAGAACATGTCTAAAATCGGCGGAGCGACTGAATTTCATTCGTTATTCAATTCAGAGGCGGAGATTAAAGCATTCATTGCCGATATAGAAAAAAGCAGCTTCTTCATTTCGCATAAGGAAATGATTAAGAGACATTCTTACAGCGAAAGTCAGAAGCAGACGGGAATTAAGAAGTATAAAACTCTTGTGAGAAATACTCTTTTAAAGCTTTTCCATGTCAGCAATGAAAAGAACAGATATTTTAATGTTGAAATGAAGCTCAGAGAATATATGTGCATAGCATATCTTATCGTTTTTGAAAAGCTCTTTATTTCCGGTAAGTATTCTGATATGCTTAATGAAGACGGTATTAAATTAAAGTTAAATAATATTTTGTAAAGGAGTTCGGCAAATGAGTTCGGATATTCAGCAGTTTGAAACAGTAGTTGAGCCGGTCAACGGATGGTTTGACCTGCATCTTAAGGAACTGGTTAAATATAAAGACCTTGTATTTCTTTTTGTAAAGAGGAATTTTGTATCGCAGTATAAGCAGACTGTCCTCGGTCCCGCATGGGCGGTTATACAGCCTCTTCTGACGACGGTTGTATTTACGCTTGTTTTCGGAGGCATCGCGGGTCTTGCTCCCGGCGGAGTAAACAGCTTTGTTTATTACCTGTGCGGAACAATTTTCTGGCAGTATTTTTCATCATCACTGTCGATGGTCAGCTCAACGTTTACATCCAATTCAGGCATATTCGGCAAGGTTTATTTCCCGAGACTTGTATTGCCGATATCAACTGTATTGACAAATCTTATTTCTCTTGCCATACAGTTTGCTTTCTTTATTATCGCATGGGTCATTTTCTTTTTCATTCCGGGATATTCCATGCATCCGGGCTGGCAGATTGCGCTGCTTCCGCTTTTGATACTTGAGCTTGCGATGCTTGCGCTCGGCTGCGGTATAATTATTTCCGCTCTCACAACCAAATACCGTGATCTTGCAATGCTTGTTTCGTTCGGTGTTCAGCTGTGGATGTACGCATCTCCGGTTGCCTACGCTGCGAAGATGTTCTCAGGCAGCAAGCTTGAGCTTATTTACTGGTGCAATCCTGTTTGTCCGATAATCGAAACAATCAAATACGGCTTCCTCGGTGAAGCGGCAGCGCAGTTCAGGCCCGAAATGCTTGGTGTCAGCTGGATAATAACAGCGGCGATTCTGTTCTTGGGAATTCTGCTGTTCAGCAAAGTTGAAAAAACGTTTATGGATACGGTGTGAGTTGTTTTGAAAAAAGAAGTTATTATCGTTCTGCATAATTTAGCTATAGGCGGAGCGGAAAGAAGGCTTTCCACTGCGGCAAATTATATGGCTTCCCGGGGCATCAAGGTGCATATGCTGCTCATTGATGAACCGACGGTGCTGTTTGATATTGATCCGTCAATTGAAGTGGTCTGTGTGAATCAGAATCCGAAGCTTGACAGATATGATTCGAAAAAGTGCAGACTTTTTAAGCTTGATAAGATGCCCGCTGCTTCTTTTGCCGAGAATATGAGTCTTCGCATGAAACGTCTGACGAATAAAAAAGAAACTGAATATTTGGAAAAAGAATTGTTTTTGAAATATTCATACGCTGTTCCTCTCAGGGAGTACATAAAGCAGTATCCGGATGCGGTTGTTGTTTCGTTTATGACAATGCCGAATATTTCACTGATGATGGCTGTGCGCGATTTGCCCAACAGAGCCCTTTTCGGAGATTGTACCGATGTCAGGTATGAGTATCCTGAAAAATCTCCATATTGTGAAATGCGTAGAAGATATTTTCCGAGAGCGGATGCGGCGATTTTTCAGACTCCGGATGAAAGAGATTACTATGATTTCCTTCCGGATGTTGAGAAATATGTCATTCCTAATTTCATTAACGGTAAAAAACTTCCGGACAGAAATGAGGGTGAACGCCGTAAAGATATAGTTAGCTTTTGTCGTTTGAGTCCGGAAAAGGATCTGCATTTGCTTATTGACGCTTTTGCTGTGCTTCATAAGGAATATCCCGAATATACTCTCAGCATATACGGAGAAGGCGGTATGAAGGAGGAGCTTCTGCGGCATATCTCTGAGAGCGGTCTTGACGGTGCAGCGATTATCTATCCGTTTGACAGGGAAGTTCACAGAATAATCAGAGACGCGGCGATGTTCGTGTCCTCCTCATACAGAGAGGGAATATCCAATTCGATGCTTGAAGCTCTTGCCATCGGTATGCCGTGTGTATGTACCGATTGCGCGGGCGGCGGAGCAAAAATGATGATAGAAGACCGTGAAAACGGACTTCTTGTTCCGATGAAGGATGTAAACGCCCTGTATAAAGGAATGAAAGAGCTGATTGATAATCCGGGGCTTTCGGAAAAATTATCAATGAATGCTGTTAAAATTAAAGAAAGATTAAAGCCGGAAACAATATGCGAACAGATGGCTGACGCATTTTTCGGAGTGAAAGGATAAAATATGAACGATCTTGCGTTAAGAATTGAACATGTAAGCAAGCAGTACCGACTCGGAGCTATCGGTGGCGGTACTCTGAAAGGTGATTTACAGTCATTAGTTGCCCGAAAAAAAGGACTCGAGGACCCCAACAGCAAAATCGGTTCTGATGCGGCCTATCATAAAAATGAAAAGTTTATGGCATTGGACGATATCACTTTTGATGTAAAAAAAGGCGAGATAGTTGGTATCATCGGCCATAACGGCGCCGGTAAATCAACCCTTCTGAAGCTTCTTTCAAGGGTTACGGCACCGACGAGCGGACGCATAGGCATAAACGGCAGAATTGCGTCTATGCTTGAGGTCGGAACGGGCTTCCATCCCGAGCTTACAGGCAGGGAAAATGTTTATATGAACGGCGCAATTCTCGGCATGACCAAAGCTGAAATTGACAGCAAATTTGATCAGATAGTTGAATTTGCCGAAATGGAAAAGTTCATAGATACCCCGGTTAAGAGATATTCAAGCGGTATGTATGTTAAGCTTGCGTTTGCCGTTGCGGCACATCTTGACAGTGAAATTATGGTTATGGATGAGGTTCTTGCCGTAGGCGATATGAAATTCCAGGACAAATGTCTCGGCAAAATGAGCGATGTTTCCAATCAGGAGGGCAGAACCGTTCTTTATGTCAGCCATAACATGAGTACAATCAAGCGCCTTTGCACCAGATGCATAGTTCTTGACCACGGAAAGCTGATTTATGACGGTGATGTTGCCACGGCGATAGACATATATTCTGATAATAGTCAGGAGTTTAATCCATATCATGAATTTAAAAAGTTGCAGTGTTGGGACTACTATTCACGTTCTATAAGAATGATTGAGAGTTTATTGCTTAATACAGAGGATTGTACATATAATTCAGGAGAAAAAATTGAATGTAAGTTGGTATGTGAGTCTGATATTGATATTGACGATATTAGATTACGTGTAGAACTTAGAAATGCTACAGACGGATTTGTTGGTTTATCGTGTTCTTCTTGTTTAGGGGTATTTAAACATGGCGATAAAAAAAGTATCACATTTAAGCTTGATACATCATCTCTAAGTTCAGGTGTTTACAGGGCTACTTTCGGACTATATATTGCAAATGATTTAGGTGTGAGTACAACATATGACTTAGGCCCGGATGCAATGCATTTTACAATTATTGATACTCCTTCTGAAGATAAGATTATCGGAATTTTTGAAATGGGCGGATTTTGCCGACTGCCGAATATCGAAATAATGTAATACCGGTGAAAAACATGAATGTTGATTTTTCTAAAATTAAACTTGTTATATGGGATTTAGATGAGACTTTCTGGCACGGAACTTTGTCTGAAGGTAATATTGTTATACCCAATGAACATATTGAGCTGCTGAAAAATTTAATTGATGCGGGTGTTGTTTGTTCTATTTGTTCCAAAAATGAGTGTTCAGATGTTGAAGTTGTATTGAAAGAAAACAATATTTTTGATTTGTTTGTTTTCAATTCAATAAACTGGTCTCCGAAGGGTGAAAGAATTAGGCAGATAATAAATGAAATGAATTTACGTTCAGTAAATGTTCTTTTTATTGATGATAATTCTACAAACAGACAGGAAGCAAGTAGCTTTTGCTCCGGGGTGATGATTTCAGATATTGATATTATACCTGAGATGATTTCTTATTATACAGAAGCAGAAAAGAAAGATATTGAACATAAAAGACTTGAACAATATAAAGTACTTGAAAAAAAGGTTGAATTTAAAGCTAAGGCTGCAAATAATGAGGATTTTTTATATAGTTGTCATATTTGTGTTAAAATATGTGATGACTGTTTGAATCAGCTTTCAAGAATCTCGGAATTAGTATTACGCACAAATCAATTAAATTTTACTAAAATACGCAGTACTGAAGATGAATTAAAAGCAATAATTTGTGACAAAGAATATTATTGCGGTTATGTATGTGTAAATGATGATTTCGGAGATTACGGAATTGTTGGTTTTTTTGCGGTTAAAAATAATCGTGCTGTTCATTTTCTGTTTTCCTGTCGTACTCTGAATATGGGTATTGAACAATATGTTTATAATGTTTTAGGAAAACCGGATGTTCAAATTGTTCCGGAAGTGTCATCGGATTTGGACATTGAATGTCCAAAATGGATAAATCAAAAAGAAATTATTAAGAAAGAAAAAAAGAAAAAAAGAAAAAAACTTAATAGCAAAATTCTTATAAAAGGCCCATGCGATATGGAGCAGATGTTTTCTTTTATTGAACCATCTAATAATATTATTACTGAGTTTACTTATATTAATGACAAAGGCGTTTCTATCGAACATTATAATCATACAACTCAGATTATTAATAGTTTAATTCTTAATGAAAGTGATAAGCAAAGAATAATTTCGCTGCCTTTCTGCGATGAAAAAATGTACTCAACCTCAATATGGAATGAAGATGTGGAAGTCGTTATGTTAAGCTTATTTAATGACCCGCATCTTGGAATATATAAAGAAAAGTCGAGCGGAATATTAATGTCTTTCGGCGAATATCTTGTCGACATGACAAATGCAGATAATTGGGATAAGATTATCAGTAAGCAATTTTTTACTGCGAATCATTCATTTACTTTAGATGAATTACAGAGTTTTAAAAATAATTTTGAATATTTAGGAAGATTATCACCTGAACAGGTACTGGAAAACCTTAAATTTATACTTTCAAAGATGAATGATAATTCAATACTTGTTTTGTGTTTAGGTAGTGAAATTAATATTGATGAATCCGAGTATGTAAATCACGAATCATATATTGATAGGCATATATACAACAAAGAATTGAATCGTTTGGTTCGTCAGTGGGCTGAATCTGAGAATCGAGTACAATTTATTGATGTAAATGATTATGTTCATTCAAGGGATGATTTTTTAGATACAATAAATCATATGGTTAAACCGATTTATCAAAAGATGAGTATTGATTTTATTAAAATTGTTGAACAAAAATCAATGTTAATAAGCAGTAAAAAAAGTCCATCAACGTTTGATGATTTTATAATGCATGTTAAAAGAAGAATAAGATTCATACTTTATAATGAAAGATAAAAGGACTGAGAAAATTTATGGCATTTTTTATTAAAAACATACTGCCTAAACCGTTAAAAAAATGGCTTATTGGTTTACAATATATCCCTGAAAAGATTAGATTAAAGATATACACACTTGCATCGCAGGGAAAGATACCTTTCCCCGATAAGGCTTTTCAGAATATGGATTACAAGCTGTTTAACAACGGGAAGAAGATTAATTTTAAAAATCCGCAGACATATAACGAAAAGCTTCAGTGGTTGAAATACTATTACAGAGACCCAAAATTAACGCCTCTTGTTGATAAATATGAAGTTCGGAAGTATGTTAAAGAAAAAGTTGGAGACGAAATACTTGTTCCGTGCCTCGGAATATATGATTCATGGGAAGAAATAGATTTTTCATCACTTCCCGATAAATTCGTAGTTAAATGTACTCATGACAGCGGAAGTATTTCAATATGCAGAGATAAAAAAACGTGGGATAAAGATGAGGCTGAAAAAATAATAAAAAAGGGTCTCGGCAGAAACCAGTTCTATCTTAGTCGTGAATGGCCGTATAAAAACGTAAAACCCCGGATTATTATTGAGCATTATCTTGAAAATGAAGATAAAAGCTCGCTTATAGACTACAAGTTTTATTGTTTTGATGGTGAACCTATTGTTGTTGATGTACTTACGGGAAAAAACCGTGAAGAAGGCGTCAGAGAAAACTTTTATGATATAAACTGGAATCTATTTGAAGTTACACAGGGACATCCAAATACAGACAATGACTTACCCAAACCGTTCAATTATGAAAAAATGATAGAATATGCAAAAATTCTTTCTAAAGGATTTCCGCATATAAGAGTAGATTTCCTTGAAGAAAACGATAAATTGTTTTTTACAGAACTTACATTTTTTAGTGCAGGTGGCAGAATTCCGCTTGATCCCGAAAGCTTTGATGAATGGCTTGGCGGTTTTATAAATTTGCCGAATAAAATAAGGAATAAATAGTAAATTTTATGTTCTACTTAATCTACCGCATTCCAATAAGCTTTTTGCCGTTTATCATTGCTGATTTGGTTATTGCGTGGGCAATAATTATGCGCCGCAAACCTCAGAAATATGATAAAGCGGCAGGGATATTCAACAGAATAATGCTTTTGGTTTCACTTATGGGTATCGTATACATTACGCTGTTCCGCAGCGGTACGCATACCCGTGAGGTATACCTTATGCCGTTTCATATTCTGTCAGAGGCGGCCGGCGAAACGGATTTTTACCGCTCGATGCTTATGAATATTTTCCTTTTTGTGCCGTTCGGAATTTTTGCTCCGTTTTCGCTGCCGGTCAGCCTGAAGACCGATAAGAGAATTCTGTTAACGGTTTTTACCGCAGCTGTTTTGTCGGTGATTATTGAAATTGCGCAGTTTGTTTTCTGCAAAGGCAGATGCGAAACAGATGATGTTCTGTGCAATGCCGCGGGTGCGGCTGTCGGCTCGGTTTCCTATATTCTATATAAAATAAAGAACAGATAAAAGCACCGCCGAAGCGGTGCTTTTGCTGCTATATAAGCTTTTATACAAGCTCAATTGTTTCGTCGTATCTTGAAAGCCAGCGGCCTGTTGAGAAGTTTCTTGCGCGGAGCATAACCTCGTTTTCGTAAACCTCAAAAACAAAGCCCGTGCCGTTGTTGGGATAGTTGCCGCGTATTACATCGGGATATTCGTAGCAGGGGACATTGATGAGCGTATAGCCGTCATGTCTCTCAACTGATGTGTAGTAGCTGTGGCTCTTTTCATTTGAAAGACCTGCGTGAATGTGTCCGCTGATGTAGAATACATTCTTGTACTGCTCGATGATGTGAAGAATATCGTCTGAGGCTTCGCCGATTCCTCCCTCGTCGAACGGGTCGGTTTCATCCTTGCTCCAGTTGTAGGGCAGACCGTGTGTGCCGTTTATGGACTGATGCATGAATACAAAAATCGGACGGCCTGTCTTTGATGCCTTTTCCATTTCGGCGGCAAACCAGTCAATCTGTGTCTGAGAAACGGTTGCGTTTGTGTGGTCACCCTCGCTGCCGAGAACGATTACGGGACAACCCTTGATATCCGTTGTGTAATACATTTCGCTGATATCGCGGTCGCTGACCTCTTTGTTATACTTAATGAAGGTGTCCTTGACGGTTTCGATGTTGTCTCTGTCGGGACCCCATGTGTCGTGGTTGCCTGTAACAAGAATTGTCTGGTCGGCAATGTCGAACTTTGCCATTGTTCTTGCGAAGCCGTCCCACATGTCTGTGTAACCGTGGTCGGTGATGTCGCCGTCGAATACAACCGCGTCAAGCCTGTCCTTAGCTCTTTCCATGTCGATGAGACCGAATTCAAGCATGCCGAGACGGATAAAGTTATCCTTGAGATGCGTGTCGGAAATTACCGCAAAGCTTGCCTGACAGTCATCTTTAAAGTGCTGAATCTTCTGAAATTTCTTTCCCGTTATGGGAGCGAAGATTGAAGAAACTGCAACAACGATGCTGATGAAAAAGCTGACAAACTTTACAAAAGCTGTTAAAAACATAAATATCATTCCTTTTTTGTTTGTTGATTATATTATAATATAAAGCACGATGATTTTCAATCTGCATATTGACAGTTTTTGTCTGCTGATTTTGCGTCAAAGTGAACAAACGGAAAGATTCCTGTTTTGCCGGAAAGTAATTGCAGTCATTGTGAGGTTATGCGGCAATATATTATTACAGAGTGTCATTCTGAGTTGCTTGCGGCGAAGAATCTCAAGTACATCAGGCTGAGATTCTTCACTTCGTTCAGAATGAAACACAATTATGATATCCGTACGGTTAGGGCGATTATTAATCGCCTGCAAAATTGATGTATATCTGCGGCAGATACAAATTTGTCAGGGCTTCAGACTGCATTTTTTCGGTTAAAATTGTGTTTTTAATCATTTTAGTAAAATTATACAAGATATTTTACAACTTTTCTATGAAAAACTGTACAAAACAGTTTGACTTTTTCGTTTGCTTTTGATACAATTAAATGGCAAATATGTTTACCGTCGCCAAATATGGCTTCGGATATCAAAGCACCAAGGAGGAATACACTTTGACAGATGCAAAAACATTGGCATACATCAATATGTATGCAGTACTCGGCTCACTTGAAAATCTTTGCGAGCTCGATCCCAAAGCAAGCGCACTTGTCGCTGACAGAAAGCCCATTTCAATCGGCTTCGAAGTTAAAGACGGTCCGTGCGCAACAATTACATTCAAGAACGGCAAGTGCCGTATGGAACAGGGCATTGATGACTGTGACGTTAAGCTTCCCTTCTCTTCATGCGAAAAGTTCAACGGACTTATTGACGGCACAACAACTCCCATTCCCTCAAAGGGCTTCCAGCACATCAAGTTCCTTTTAAAGAACTTCACACCTCTGACGGATATGCTTTCCAACTACATGCGTCCCAACGAAGAGGATCTCAAGGATGAAGAATTCTTCAACATCAGCACTTCTCTTCTTTTCTACACAGTAACAGTTGCTATCTCTCAGATAGGCAACCACGACGAAATCGGTATGTTCTCAGCTGACCATATTCCCGACGGTGATGTTAAAATGTCAATCAAGGGCGGTCCCGCTGCAACAATCCGCTGCAGAAATCATCACCTTGTTACAATCAAGCAGTGCCCCGAAGATCCCCGTTCAATCATGGAATTCGGCAGCATGAAGCTTGCAAACGACCTCTTCAACGGTAAGGTAAGCGCAATGGCTCAGATTGGCGAAGGCACAATCGCAATGCACGGCATGATCAACATGATCGACAATATCAACCGTATCCTTGACAGAGTCGGACTTTATCTTGCATAAGGAGGACACCATAATGGCAGATTTTAAAATAAACACATATGACAAAAGCCGTGAGTATTTTGCTCGCGCTACAAAAGTAATTCCTGCAGGTGTTTACGGTCACCTCGGCCCGGCAGAAGGCAACTTCATCCCCGTAAGTGCATGGCCTTTCTTCTCACAGAAGGCAAAGGGTACATATTTCTGGGATGTTGACGGCAACAAGTTCATCGACTACATGTGCGCATACGGTCCCAACATCATGGGCTACAACGATCCCGATGTTGACAAGGCTGCTATGGAGCAGGCTAAGCTCGGCAACTGCACAACTTCTCCCTCATACAAGATGGTTGAGCTTGCAGAACTCATGGTTGACACAGTTAATTCAGCTGACTGGGCTTTCTTTGCAAAGAACGGTAACGATACAACTACTCTTGCAATCATGGCTGCCCGTAACGCAACACACAGAAAGAAGATCATCTTCGTTAACGGCTTCTATCACGGCGTATCCGCTGTTGTTCAGAAGATTGACTATCCCGGCATTCTTCCCGAGGATGTTGCAAACAACCTTTATGTTGACTGGAACGATTTTGACGCTCTTGAAAAGCTCGTTGCTGAGAACGAGGGCGAAATCGCTGCATTCATTTCAACACCTTATCTTCACGGCAACTACTTTGACAACGAGCTTCCCGCTGACGGTTACTGGCAGAAGGTCCGTAATCTCTGCACAGAAAAGGGCATCGTTCTCATCGTTGACGACGTTCGTGCAGGCTTCCGTCTTGATATTGCAGGTTCTGACCATTACTACGGCTTCGAGGCTGATATGATCTGCTTCTGCAAGGCTATTGCCAACGGCTGGAACGTATCCTGCCTCTGCGGTAAGGAATTCCTTAAGGATGCTGTTGCGGGTATGTCATACACAGGTTCATACTGGATGAGCGCTATTCCGTTTGCAGCAGGTATCGCAAATATCACAAAGATGCGTGAACTCAATCTTGCTTCTCTTCTTCTTGAAAGAGGTAAGAAGCTTACCGACGGCCTTGTTGAGGCAGGTAAGAACAACGGTTTCGACCTTGTTGTTTCCGGTGAGCCTTCACTCTTCTATCTCCGTATCGCTAACGACAACACAATGATGCTCCACCAGGAGTGGATTGCAGAGTGCGTTAAGCGCGGCGTATTCTTTGCAGGACATCACAACCATTTCATGAACTATGCTATGTCTGATGCAGACTTCAAGCATACATGGGAAGTTGCTGACGAGGCATTCAAGGTTGTAGCAAAGAATCATCCCGAACTCTTCTGATTTAATAACATCCTGTAATTAATTACGCGAGGAAAGCGTTTGTTTTCCCCGCGTAATTGAAATAAAAATATTAAGGGAGGAAAACCTCATGGCATTAACCAAAACAGAATGGTTAGCACTTGAAAAGAAGGCTAACGAGCTTCGTAATCTCTGCCTTGATACAACATACTGGGCAGGCAGCGGTCATATCGGCGGCGGTATGAGCGTTATGGATATGCTTACCATTCTCTATCACAAGTACATGCACATCAAAATCGACGATCCCAAATGGGAAGACAGAGACCGTCTTATCCTTTCAAAGGGTCATGCAGGTATTGCTTATGCTCCTGTTCTCTGCGACCTCGGATACAACGATCCCGAGCAGCTCAAGACTTTCAACCTCACAAATTCAAAGATGGGTATTCATCTTGACTCCAACAAGGTTGAAGGCGTTGACGCATCAACAGGTTCTCTCGGTCACGGACTTTCAATCGCTCTCGGCACAGGCCTCGCAGCAACAGTTCTCGGCAAGGATTACAAGACATTCTGTATCCTCGGCGACGGCGAATGCGACGAAGGTTCAAACTGGGAAGCAGCTATGGCTATCACAGCATTCAAGGCAAAGAACGTTATCTCATTTGTTGACCGCAACAAGTGCATGATCGACGGACGCACAGAGGATGTTATGCCTCTTGAGCCTTTTGCAGATAAGTGGCGCGCATTCGGTTTCCATGTAATCGAAGTTGACGGCCAGAACCTCAACGAGCTTTCAGAAGCTATTGATTACGCTCTTGGCGATCCCGATGCACCTGTTATGATTATCGCAAACACCAAGAAGGGTGCAGGTATCGACTTTATGGAGGACGATTATCACTGGCATTACGGCGCTGTTGATGAAGCAAAATATCAGCAGGCTAAGGAAAGCCTTAAGAAA
>JAZUDP010000192.1:0-9390 GCA_045639705.1 Acutalibacteraceae bacterium | reverse complement strand
TTCAAGCTGAACAAAATATGTGCTGTAACCGCCGACGCGAACAATAAGTCCCTGATATTTTTCGGGATTTTTCTTTGCTTCCTTCAGCTCCTCCGCACTCAGAACATTGACCTGAAGTGTCTGACCGCCCATGCGGAAATATGTCTGCGCAAGCGCTATGAATGTGTTCAGTCCGCGCTCGGTATTGAACTGATTCTTTGAAAATTTCATCTGCAGAACATTGCCGCTCTTTGCAAGATACTGATTGCATTTGAGAACTGAATTGAGCAGAGCGGTGGGTCCTTTCACATCACAGCCGGGAACTGCGCCTATGCTGTCCGCAAGCGTTGTGTCGTCGCGGCGCTTTCCGTTGGGCAGAGCGCCTACGCTTTCGCCGTAACGTGCCGCACGCTGGAAGGTACTGCAGCCTGCGCCGAACCAGCCTCCGCGGAAGGTTTCCTTTGTGCCGACATAGCGGTAGAAATGGTCGGTTATCTCGTTGTATATTTCATCGACATCGTCAATATCGTTGCCGAACTTGTGATATGTTGAAAAGTCTCTGTACAGCTCGTCATAGCCTTCAAAATCCTTTTTCAGCGCGTCGGTAAGCTCAGCCATTGTATATTTTTTCTCGTCGTAAATATAATGTTTTATTGCGGCAAGGCTGTCCGCCGTATCGGGCAGACCCTCGGTCAGAATCTGACCGTGACCGTAGTACGGGCCGTGGTTTTTATAATCCATGCCCTTTTCAATACAGCCCTGAATTACAAGCGACTGCCACGGATTGGGAGCGGTTTCGGCAAAAACGCGCTGACACTTATTCGATAAGTCAACGGTCTGGTCGGCAAGAAACTCAACCTGCGCCTTGTAGGCGTTCATCATGTCCTCAAACGTTCTGAACTCCGACGGGTCGCCTGTGTGCAGACCCATTTTGAGGAAGCTCTTCTGACATTCGCCGTCAAAAAGAGCAAATTCAAGCGCCTTGATAATGCTGACCTCGCCGTCCTCAAGACCCATGTGCGACTTGCCGAAAATATCAATCTGATTGCAGCCGTTCATGCAGTACAGGTGCGAATCCGACGCGGGAATGCCGAGAGCCTCAAGAGCGGGACAGACGCATTCGTCGTTGTAGATTGCAGGCATGCCTATGCCGGTCGCGATTGTTTCCGCCGCCTCGCGCCACGCTCTTGCGGGGCTGTTGCGGTGAAGTCTCATGGTGATGTTGGGCGTGTTGTAGTGCAGCTCGCGCGCAACACGGAGTACATCGTATGTCAGCTCACAGGTGTAATCGTTCCAGAATTCGTCGCTTCTGCCTATGCAGAGATTCCATGCGCGGACACGGTGGAAAAGATGCCACAGCTTTTTAAGGCATTCGTATCTGTCCTCGGGGTCGTCATTTTCATAATACACGCCCATGGCATAGTCAAAAAGACCGGGCGAATCGTTTTCTATAAAGCTGTAGGCGAGCCAGTAGAACTGACATGCCTCGAAGAAATTGCGGGGTTGTCTGCGCGGTACGTTTTCAAATGCGGAAATAATGCGCTTAAGCACAGCGCTGTCCTTTTCGTCGGCATCGGGCAGCATCTCTTCGGCAAGCGCCTTGTATCTGTCGGCAAGAATTTCAATGCATTCGAGCGCGATTTCAAGCGAATCGTAAAAGCTTTTCTTATCTGTATGTATTTTCCTGAAAAGATTGATTTTTTCACGGATGCCCTCTGTGCCTATGCGAAGAAGCATTTCGTAGTCGGGATTTGCGTGACCTGAGCCGGTACCCCAGCAACAGTCGTTTTCACGGAGCTGATGCTGCAATTCCGTATGTGCATCACCCATAAGCTTATGCGTTCTTATCGGTTCAAATTCAGCATACAGCGCGTCAAGCTCATCGCTGAGTTCGGGGAAACGCTCCTTCTGCTTTTCAAGCAGCTCGGGGTGCGAATCTATTCCTCCGCCGCGTGAATAGTGAATGCCGCGGTTGGGGTATGTACAGCACGGACCCGCGAACCAGTCGTCGGGAGTTATGGAAATCTCACATTTTTCCATAAGTCTTCTTGTGCCGCAGGCGATTCTGTAATTTCTTTCGTATTTCGGGTCAACTCCGCTGACATCAGCTTCCTTAAAACCGAATGCGAAAGGCTCAATATCTGATAATTTCATTGCACTCACTCCAAGCGAAAAACATTATAATACAATTATACTCTGTGCGGTATAATCTTGTCAAGCAGAGCGCCGATTTATAAAGATAAGTTTATTTGCCCTTCGGCTTTGAAACAAGTGAAACTATCAGTCCGCTGAACATTGCGGCGGAAATACCCGCCGAGCCCGAGGAGAGAGGTCCCGTAAAAATTCCGAGCCATCCAGATTGCCCGACAGCATTGCGTGTGCCTTTAGCGAGAGTATAGCCGAAGCCCGTCAGCGGAACCGTCGCGCCGCAGCCTGCAAGGTCAACAAGCGGCTGATACAGTCTGAATGCTTCAAGAACAACGCCGAGTACAACGAAGGCAACAAGTATCCGGGCAGGGGTCAGCCTTGTGTAATCAATAAGCAGCTGACCGATAACGCAGATACATCCGCCTATCAGAAACGCCATGAGAAAATCCATAAAAACACCTTTTTCTTTCAAAAATATTGTTTGAAAGCCTTAATTCTTTATACAGTGTCAATTTTATGAAAAAATGAATAAAAACAGCTTGACTTTACTGTGCTAATGTGATAATATAACAACACATTAAAGATGTTTGGAGGAACGGAATTATGAAAAAGATTTTAGCAATCGCTCTTGCGGCAATTATGCTTGTTATGGCATTTGCATTTGCAGGCTGCGGAGACAAGCCGGAAGAAAAGCCTGCCGGCGAAGCAAAGACATTCACAATGGGTATTGACGCTGAGTATCCGCCTTTCAGCTATATGGGTGAAGACGGCGAATACACAGGTTTCGATGTAGAAATCTGTAAGGCAGCATGCGATTACCTCGGCTGGAACTTTAAGATTTTCGGCGTTAACTGGGACAACAAGCTTGTACAGCTTGACGCAGGCGAGTGTGACTGCGTATGGTCAGGTATGACAATTCTTGATACCATGAAGGAAGCAGGCTATGTTATTTCCAAGCCCTATTTCGACAATGAGCAGGTTCTTGTTGTTAAGGCTGACAGCGGTCTTGCATCATCAAAGGATCTTGCAGGCAAGGATGTAGCGGTTCAGCTCGGTACATCAGGCGAAAGCCTTCTTAAGGACGAAGAGGGTCTTAAGTCTCTTGCAGATACATTTAACAAGGTTGTTACATGTGACAGCTTCCTCAAGTGCTTCACAGAGCTTGACGGTAAGGCAGTTGACGCTGTATTCGTAGACAAGCCCGTAGCAGACAGCTATGTTGCAGAGCATGAGGGCTTCACAGTTATCGACGAGGATCTCGGTGCAGAACAGTACGGTATCGCATTCCGCTCAGCAGATACAGAGCTTTGCGCTCAGATGGAAGAAGCAGTTGCAGCTCTTGTTGAGAATGGCACATACGCTCAGATTGCAGAGAAGTATCCCGAAATCGTTAACAATCTTCTCTTCCTCAAATAATTCAAAGCTGAATATTTGAACTGAAAAACTTTAATTATGATTTTCCTGGAGACGCAGAAATGCGTTTTCAGGAATTTCCTTGTTATGAATTCCTTCCTTAAATTTAATAAAGAATAGAGGACTTTTATGGATTTAATGACAATAGTGTTAAAAATGAGCGAGGGTCTCGGAAAAACCTGCGCCATATTTTTTCTGACGCTTCTTTTTTCACTGCCTCTGGGCATGATAGTTGCTCTTATGCGCGGCTCGAAAAGTAAGATTATTTCAGGCATTACCCGTTTCTGCATTTCCGTGCTTCGCGGAACACCGCTTATGCTTCAGCTTATCGCGGTTACATACGGCCCGTATTATCTTTTTGATATCAGCGTTTCACGCAACAAGCTGATTCCCGTTGTTATCGCGTTTTCAATCAATTACGCGGCTTATTTCGCCGAGATTTACCGAAGCGGTATTGAGTCAATAGAAATCGGACAGTATGAGGCTGCGCAGGTTCTCGGCTACTCAAAGGCTCAGACCTTTATGAAAATCATTCTTCCTCAGGTTATCAGACGAATTCTTCCGAGCGCAACCAACGAAATCGTTACTCTTGTTAAGGATACCTCAATGGCGTTCACCGTTTCCTATCAGGAGATGTTTACCATAGGCAAGGAAATCGCAAACTCTCAGACAAGCTTTGTCCCGTTTATTGTTGCAGGCGTATTCTACTATGTATTCAATGCGATAGTCGGTGCTGTGATGGGCAAGGTTGAGAAAAAGATGAGTTACTATACGCTGTAAGGGAGGATTGATGATATGAATATACTTAAAATGTCAAACATTCAGAAATCCTTCGGCGATAACCATGTTCTGAAGGATATCTCGTTTGAGGTTAATAAAGGCGAGGTTGTTTCAATTATCGGTCCCTCGGGTTCGGGCAAATCAACGCTTCTCAGATGCGCGACTCTGCTTGAAACAATTGACGGCGGCTCGTTCTCGTATATGGGCGGAACCGTCTGTCAGCTTAAGGACGGCAAAATGGTTTACGAAAAGAACCTCAATAAATTCCGTCAGTATTTCGGTCTTGTATTCCAGAGCTTTAATCTTTTCCCGCACTGGACTGTTCTAAAAAATATAACAAACGCTCCCATTACCGTGCAGAAGCGCGACCCGAAAGAGGTTGAGGCAGAGGCGATGGAGCTGCTTAAGAAAATGGGACTCGGTGACAGAGCGGATGCGTATCCCTGCGAGCTTTCGGGCGGACAGAAGCAGCGTGTTTCAATTGTCCGCGCTCTCGCAATGAAGCCCGAAATTCTTTTCTTTGACGAGCCGACATCAGCGCTTGACCCCGAGCTTACGGGCGAGGTGCTTAAGGTTATCAAGCAGCTTGCCGAGGAGCAGATGACAATGGTTATCGTTACTCATGAAATGTCGTTTGCCCGCGCTGTTTCCGACCGCGTTATCTTTATGGACGGCGGCGTTATTGTTGAAGAGGGTAAGCCCGAGGATGTTTTCGGCGACACCAAGCAGGACAGAACAAAGCAGTTCCTGCAGCATTATCAGCAGTTATGATTGTAAAGTATACTATACTGAATCCGACAGGAAATATTACCGCACTGGCTGAAACTCCCGTGAATACGGAGCTTCAGCCTCAAATTGCTTTAAAAATAATGGAGCGTGAACCGACTGTTGAGCAGGTCGGCTTTGTCAGCGGAAACAGCCTGCGAATGGCAGGCGGCGAATTCTGCGGCAACGCAACAATGTCTGCCGCCGCGCTCATATGTGCCGCAACCGGACCTGAGGCAGGACGCAGAACAACGGTTGAGCTTTCCTCTTCGGGCGCAGGCAATCTGCAGGTTGAAATTGAAGCCGGTTCTGACGGCAGCTTTTCGGGTACGGTTCAGATGCCGCTGCCTTTGTCAGTCGAAAATGTCAGCCTTGAATATGAGGGGGAACACTATACGCTTCCTGCCGTAAGATTCAGCGGAATTACTCATCTGATAAATGAGAATGCTGCGGACAGGGCAACCGCAGAAGCGGCAATAAAAAAATGGTGTGCCGACCTCAACGCGGACGGAGTCGGAGTCATGTTTTTTGACCGTGAAAACAGCGTGCTTGAACCGCTTGTTTATGTCCGCGAGCCCGAAACACTTTTCTGGGAAAGCTCCTGCGCAAGCGGAACCTCCGCCGTCGGTGCATATGTTTCTATGTCGGAAGGCGGACCTGTGCGGCTGACATTAAAAGAAAAAGGCGGCAGCCTTACGGTCTGCGCCGATAAAAACAGAATTCTGCTGACGGGAACGGTCAGGATTCTTGAGACCAAAACAGCAGAATTTATTATATAAAATTTACATATTCCATAAAAAAGCGGGCAGTCATTTCTGACTGCCCGTATGTTATTTTATTACAGGTACCATATCCATCCGAAAAGAACAAATACGATTATCAGCTGGAAGATACTGAAGGTTACCTTAACCTGACATGTGTCGCTGAACTGACCGTCCTCGGTTGAGGCTGTGATAACAACCTTACCGATTGAGTGTGCCGTGACTGTGCCGTTCTCATCAACTGAGGCAACGGCGGGATTTGAGGATTTCCATACGATGTCTGTTGAATATCCTGCTTCCTCAGGCATAACATCGGCATAAAGTCTTGTAACCTTCTTGTAGTACATGGTTATCTGCGGAAGGCTCATCTTGACGCTCTCCGCAGGCATGATAAGCGCGGGAATCTCACGGTCCTCATATTCTTCACAGTTCATGCAGGCTCTTCTCTCGATACCTGCCGAGGTGTATGTCTCTTCTCTGAGGGTTGACCATGATGTCCACTTGTGACCTGTTGCGGGGATTACTTTGTCGTATTCGATATCGTGGCAGACCGAGCATTCGGAAATTTCGCGTCCGTCCTCTGTACATGTTGCCGCAACATTGTACTTAACGTATTTGTGACCCTCGCATTTGAGAGTTCTTTCTTCGATAACATTGCCGCAAGTCTTACAAATGTATTTGATATAACCGTCTTCGGTACAGGTGCTTTCCTTTCGTTCAACATCGGTCTCTTCGCTGTGACCGGTTGCTTTAAGGATTTCCTCGCTGACAAGCTGCCCGCAGTCATCGCACCAGAGTCTGATATATCCGTCTTCGGTACAGGTCGGGTCGAGCTTTTCCTCGCGTGTATTTGCGTGTTCTTTTTTATCTGTCTTCTGAGTTTCAAGGTCTGCTCCGCATGTAAGGCAGCGAGAGGATTTTGAGCCTTCCTCTGCGCAGGTTGCTTCCTTGTCAACTGTCCATTCAACGCTGTGTACATGTTTATCGGGCAGGGCAATCTCAGCCGATGTTTTTTCGGTAACGTTTATCTCACCGTTATCTGCCGCTATATAGCAGGAGTCAATCGTGAAATTAACATCTGTTCCGTCGACTGCCGTCTTTTCGGCTGTCTTTTCGAATGTGTAAATAAAAACATCCATCGGAGCGGCGCAGCCTTTGGTAACGGAAACGCTTACCTTGCCGTTGTTGGAGTTCGTACAGTCCGCAGTGTTTCCTCCGTTGTATATTACATCAAATTCATAATCAATAAAGTCATCGGTGAGGCGGATGTTCGTACATTTAAGTCCGTCAACCGTAACCGTCGCGTCAAAGCAAACAAAGCTGCCGCTTGTGATTGAAAGCTTAAGCGTGAGCGCTGTCGGCGTCTCTTCAACGGTATCAACAGTGAAAACAGGCGCTTCGTTTTCATCCGAGGCAAAAGCAAGCATCGGGACTGAAGAAAGAAGCATAATCAGAACAAGTAATGCTGAAAGAGATTTGCACAGTATCTTTTTCATAATAGTTTCCTCCGTACATTTTAATACACTCTATATAATAATATTTTTTTTCTGAAAGGTCAATACATCAGTTCGTAAAAAATAATTAATTATTATTGTATAGAGTGGTGAATTTTCTCCAATCGGTGCATTTTCGGAGTCTGACGGCAGAAAATTATACCGGAGGTTGATTGAAACGGATAAAAGAATTGTTTCACTTTTTACGGCTTTCTGCATGACAATCGGCACGCTTTGTCTGCGGCTGTATGATGTGTGTACCAGAGGGACTGAATATGTTGCGTCCGAAACTCATTATTACAGCCTTGATATCGGAGATGTACGCGGCGATATTTTTGACTGCAGGGGAAGAAAGCTCGTAAATGCCGATTACGAAAACACGGTTGTACTGAAGCCGACGCTTAAGGCGCTTAAGGCGGTACAGAATGCTGTTGACGGTAAAACCTATGAGGCTCTCAGGGAAAGAATGAAAAACGGTGCCGCGGTAAGCGTCGGTATAGGCAGCTCCGAAATAATACCGGACTCCGACGCCGTAATGCTGAAAAAATATATCAGATACAGCTCGCCTCAGTCCGCATCACATATTATCGGCTATACCGATTCGGAGGGCAGGGGAGCGGTCGGAATAGAAAAGAGCTTTGACAGCCTTCTTTTTACGGGGAAAAAACTGCGCGTAAGGTTTTCCGCCGATGCATACGGAAAAATAATCAGCGGCGCGGAGTACGAAATACTCAACGGCAGTGTTCCGACAGGCAGCGTTACGCTTACAATAGACATCGATATTCAGCGCATTGCCGAAAACGCCCTCGATATGTACAGGATCAATCAGGGCGGCGCCGTTGTTGCCGATATTAAAACGGGAGCAATACGGGCTTTGGTTTCGCGTCCGTACTATGAAACGGACAGGCTGGCTGAATATATTGACGCGGAGGGTTCGCCGATGGTCAACCGCGGACTGAACGCCTATGCCGTCGGCTCGGTGTTCAAGGCAGCCGTTGCCGCTGCCGCACTGGAAAACGGTCTCGGCAGTTTTGAATATACCTGCAAGGGCAGCTGCGATGTTGACGGCACTGTTTTCGGCTGTAATAACAGAACGGCTCACGGAAGGCTTGATATGCAGAAGGCGCTCGAATGCTCATGCAATACCTATTTTATAAATCTTGCCCGTGAAATCGGAGCCTCCGCACTTCTCGATACCGTAAAAAAGCTCGGCTTCGGACAGGAGATAAAGCTTTGCGACGGAATCGTTTCAAAACCGGGCAGGCTTCCGTCAGTGAAAGAGCTTGAAAAATCGGGTGAGCTTGCGAATTTTTCCTTCGGTCAGGGCGGATTTACGGCTTCAATGCTTCAGATGGTACAGCTTTTTTCGGCTATAGCGGGTTCGGGTGAGTACACCTCCCCGTACCTTGTGGAAAAAACAGCAACGGCTGACGGTACGCAGAGCGTTCATAAAAGCAGATATCCCGTTGCGGCAATAAAAAGGGAGACGGCGGAAAAGCTTTCCGGAATGCTTGTTTCGGTTGTCGAAAACGGAAACGCCAAAAAGGCGAAGCCCGACGGAGATTTTAAAGCGGCGGGAAAGACGGCGACCGCGCAGACAGGTACTTTCTATAAAAACGGTGCTGAAATCTGCAACACATGGTTCTGCGGATTTTTCCCTGCGGATGACCCGGAATACGCGGTTGTTATCCTCAAGCAGGGCGGCAGCTCGGGCGCCGAGGACTGCGCTCCCGTTTTCAGACAGATTGCAGACAAAATTTCTCAATTAAATTAAAAAAATGCTTGCATTCTGTATTTTACCGTGATATAATTGTCGAGCAATACGCACGCGGAAGTGTTTTAAACGAAGTGCATTAACAACTGATGTCCGTTTATAAAGCTCCGCGGAGGCAAAACTAAGGAGGAAAAATTTATGCCAGTAGTATCAATGAAACAGTTGCTTGAAGCAGGTGTTCACTTCGGACACCAGACCAGAAGATGGAACCCGAAAATGGCTCAGTACATTTTCACAGAGCGTAACGGTATCTACATCATCGACCTTCAGAAGACAG
>JAZUDP010000191.1:0-17603 GCA_045639705.1 Acutalibacteraceae bacterium | reverse complement strand
GTATCAATATTAAGGCCCTCGGGATTTCTGTTCGGACGAAGACCCGAATACTGAGTGATTGTATCGCCCAGTCTTACACCTGGGATAAGCTTCTGAACGTCAACACGGATGCTGTCAAGACCCTCGGCATTAGTTGATTTGTCGTACTTGTCGGTCAAGTCCTCAGCTGTGGGGCCGACAAGCATATTGCCGTGTATTGTTGGGCACATAAGCTTGCCCTTTGTAACCTTTGTGGGAATGGGAAGAACAATGTGATTAACCTTGCAGTCCGTGTTTTTGTCGAGTATATAAAACTGACCCTTTCTGGGATTTACGTAGTAATCGTTCTTGCCCACCATAGCGGCGATATCGTCACAGAAAAGACCCGCGGCATTGATTATGTAATCAGCCTCAATATAGCCGTTTGTTGTCTCAGCACCGATGACCTTGTCACCGTCCATGCGAATGCCCGTAACCTCGGTGTTAAGCATGAATTTTGCACCGTTAGCAACAGCGTTTTCAGCCATTGCGATAACGAAAATAAACGGGTCGATAATACTCTCTCTGGGAATATACAGACCGCCCTTTACCTCGGGATTGAGGTTAGGTTCCATAGCGAGAATCTGTTCCTTTGAAAGATATTCAACATCGTATACTCTGTTCTTTACAGCCTTTTCCTTGATTGCGGGAAGCTGCTCAAACTGCTCGTCAGTGATAGCGGGAAGGATTGCGCCGATTCTCTTGAAGGGAATGTCGAGGTCCTTTGTCAGCTGGTCATAACGGGGATTTGCCGCAACAACAAGCTGGGATTCAAGCGTACCCGGCTTTGCGTCATAGCCTGTATGGATAATGGCGGAATTGCTTTTGGAGCAGTCGCCGCCCACGTCTTCTCTTTTATCAACGCAGATAACGTTCAGCTGATACTTTGTAAGCTCTCGCGTGATAGCCGTACCGACTGCGCCTGCGCCGATAACCAATACATCGGTTTTCATTGAAATTACCTCCACAATTTGATAGTTTACATTATATACCCCGATATTTTAAAAGTCAACACAATATAAACGATATAGTTTTGTCAAACAAATAAAAACACCGAAGCAATTACCGCTTCGATGCTTTATAATAAAATTATGTATCTGTAATGAAAAAAATTAATTTGCAACCCCAAATATATGCTGTCATTATTCTATCTTAAAAACATCAGCAAGAGAAAAATCAGTACCACTGTAATTCTTTTTTGTTTCTTTTAATACGCTTGATGTTTTTTCCATTAATTCATTGAGCATTTTCAACAAAACAATCATTTCACTCAAGTTTTTTAAAGCTTCATTTTTAGTTGCACCTTGTGCATCAGACAATTGAACTAATGAACTTACAGAATACCGAAGTGATAATGCCTGTCCATCTCTTACACACTCATCAATTTTATTAATACTTTCGGTAAGCTTATCCAATGAAATACTTATTAAACCCACAAATGACACCTCTTTAGTAAAGAAATTTATCATCAATATCAACTTTAGCTACAAAGTCTTTGTTTGTTGATCGCGTTTTCTTTGCAATAGTTCTAAACTGTGCGCGTAATTCTTCTACAAAAGAATAGTAAAGCTCCATCTCTTTATGCGCATCACCGGAAATAACCGCATTAGTTGATGCTAACTTAACTTCATTGGAAAAGCGCTGAACCAATTCCTCAGTTTTATTACCCAATTCAAGAATCATATCATTAAAATTTTCAATCGACTCAGTAGATACAATAACTTCTGTTGTTTTAGCCACAATAAACACCTACCAATAAGAAAACTTTTACAGGACAGTCTAATTCTTTCGATATTTCCTCTTCAATTTGTTCTATGACTGAATAGGCTAACGTAATCTTTTCTTTCTCAACATTTGAGTCAATTAAATTGCCTTTTGCATCATATTCTTTACAATATCCAAGTTCAAATGTTAATGAATTGTTATATGAGGAAAAGCCGTTGACAGACTCCATCTCATAATTGATTTTATATATAGATTTATTATCAGGATCGAGATAAGCAACAAAAATGTCTTTCCATGTGTCCGCAACCATTTCAGTCAATTCCGGAGTAAGCAATACTTCATTACCGGAAATTGAACGCTCCAATAAAGCAAGTTGATCAGAATCAAGATGTTCAATATATGCAGTATTTCTTAAATAAATATTATTACGTCCGTAAGATCTGTAAGAATAGTAAAGGTTATCTTTAATAGGATAAAAATTATAACCGCTATTCTGTAATTCTGCCTCATATTTACTTAAATCAATTGTATCTTCAAGATAGCGATTAAAAACAGCCAAATACGCTGCCTGCATCCGCTGATATTTTTCTTCTCCCGGACCATTAGAAATTAAACCCTTTTCTTTCGCAACATTTGTATCATAACCGTTGGGATAAATTTTTGATACTTCCTGTGAATTCATAACAAAAAACTGTAATATATTCATATTATCCTTATCCTTTCCTATAGAATTATCACTGCACCCATTTACGCAAAACAATAGCAGTAAAATAAACTGTGCCGAAAATAAATATTTAAATATATATTTTTTCATTGATATATTACCTGTTCAAATATTGGATATCCATCAATATCAGCATAATCGTCAGGATCTATCCAGAATTCTTTTCCCCAGGATGAAACCTTATACATTAACTTTCCGTCGATATACTCAACATCCGTAACAACAGTTCCGTGTCCACCGGATCTTGTATCAACGAGATTTCCAACGCTATCCCTTAAACGAAGCGGAGAATATACAATTATGATTTCTCCGTTTTCAGAAACTTCATCAAAATTTTTAATATCTAAATCAATAATTTCAACACGAACGTTGACTTCTTTTTCATCCAAATAATCTGACCACTGATTATTAATTTCATTTGGTTCAAGAGAGGAATGATTTCTGTCCTTCTTATGCTGATGCATATAAAAGTCAAGCATAAGCAAATCACTGTTAACATGTCCGTTTTCATCATACATCGGAAAGCCAAATGTTTTTTCAAACTCATCCTCTCTTCCGATATACTGTCCGAAAATCGTATTAACTACAGCCATATAATGGCATCCATTTTCATTCATTTCATAAAGAAAATCTTGGATTTCGGCATCACTGTAGTTCGGATAGTACTTATCAACAATTTCACGAACCTGATTTTTAAAATCAAGTTCTTCATTTGTCCATCGTTCATAACATCCGTGCTGTTTTCCGCCATAGAACAAATAATCATCAGAATAAGCGGGATTGTTATTAACGCTGGTTCTGTTTTCCTGTAAAATATCTCTTAAAGATTGTAAATACTGTAGTCGGGATCTGACATCCACTTTTCCTGAATTAACATCCAATGAATCAATCAATTCCTGCAAATATTTCTTTAATGGTTCACAATAAGTAGATCTAATACCTGCCTGAATATCACTAAATTGTGTATCGTCCTCTCGAACATCGGAAAAAATCCTGCGAATTTCCGAAACGGTTGTGTTATTTTTGTCAATAATCTTTCTGTGATATTCGTCAACGTTTCCGAGATAATTATTTATGTTCAGTTTTCCAAACCACCCGCTGATTTCAATACCAACATCGCCGAAAAAATCAACCACTTTATCAAAAAAGCCATCAGCAGTAACATCTTTTACTATAGAAATGATATGTTTTTCATTTTCTGATGTAAAATCTTTTTTCATTGTCCTTTTCCCTCCGCAGCAATTTGAGCATCTAATTGCCGTTTCAAACGATTAATTTCAAACTCTAAGCTATTAATTTTTGATCTTGAATTGTTGATTTTATCGTTGGTCTGATTGATAAGTGAAGTAAGTTTTATATCTGCTTCCTTAATGCCAGCAATTGCGGCTTGAGATTTTGAACCGCACAAATCATTCTTTAAGCTTTTAAATATCTGTTCAACCATTTGTCCGCCGTTTGATACATTTAAAAGTCTCGAAATCTGCTTGACCTTTTTTTCCTGGTTCTCAAGGAATTTTTTATTAATAGATCTGGTTTTATTCTGTGCTTTACACAGCTTGTTAAATTCTGCGTTAAATTGCCTTAAATTATTATTTTCTTGGGTTAGTCTTCTGCGAGCATCTTCAATTTGTTTTCTCAACTGTGCCTGATTCAATGTCATCCCTCCAAAATAGCTTTATCATAATCATAGTCAGAAAATATTTAACCGTACTTTATAAATTATTGTATAATCTCCGAATGAATGTAAGCTGTGTCAAGACAGAAAAATATTTATCAATAAATTTTCATTCAATAATTATTTGTATTATACGGTCTCATATTTCAAATGTCAATACAATATAATATATTCCAAAACAAAAAAATAATAAAAACAACAAATATTAACAAAAATATAAGGACGATCATATAAATAATCCGCTTTGAAATAATAAAATCCAGCGAACGATTAATGATCATCCCAATATTATACTTTTGCTGAATTCAACAAAGAATTCAATTATTAATAAAGCTTTGCGCCTGCGGGGATATGGTTATCAACCATGAGAAGGTGAAGCTTTTCTTCGTCGTTCTCCTTATGGAGAGCCGAGAGAAGCATACCGCAGGATTCAATGCCCATCATAGGTCTCGGAGGAAGATTTGTAATAGCGATAAGCGTCTTGCCTGCAAGCTCCTCGGGCTCATAGAATTCGTGAATTCCGCTGAGGATAATTCTGTTTTCGCCTGTACCGTCGTCAAGCGTGAACTTGAGAAGCTTCTTTGACTTCTTGACAGCTTCGCATTCGAGAACCTTTACCGCACGGAAATCGGACTTTGAGAAGGTATCAAAATCAACGTAATCTGTGAACATGGGCTCAATCTGAACGTTTGAGAAATCTATTTTTTCCTCAACAACGGGAGCTTCTTCCTTAACTGCCTGTGCCGCGTTGTTTGCCTCGTTCTTTTCCGCACCCTGCGATTTCATAGTGGGGAACAGAAGAACATCACGGATTGCGGGGCTGTCGGTAAGAAGCATGACAAGTCTGTCGATACCGTAGCCGATGCCGCCTGTCGGGGGCATACCGATTTCAAGAGCATTGAGGAAATCCTCGTCGGTGTGGTTGGCTTCCTCATCGCCTGCGTCAGCGGCAGCGTCCTGTGCCTTGAAGCGCTCGCGCTGGTCAATCGGGTCGTTAAGCTCGGAATAAGCGTTGCACATCTCCCATGTGTTGATGAAAAGCTCAAAACGCTCAACCTGCTCGGGACGGTCGGGCTTTCTCTTGGTAAGAGGAGAAACATCAACGGGATGGTCCATAATAAATGTAGGCTGGATGAGCTTTTCTTCGCAGAACTCCTCAAAGAAGAGGTTGAGAATGTCGCCCTTCTGATGGCGGTCTTCAAATTCCACGTTATGCTCCTTTGCAACCTTCTTTGCTTCCTCTGTATCCCTGATTTCATCAAAATCAACGCCGGCATACTTCTTGACAGCGTCGGTCATTGTAAGTCTTTCAAAGGGCTTGCCGAGGTCGATAACATTCTCGCCGTACTTAATCTCAGTTGTACCGCAGACCTCGTTTGCAAGGTAACGGAAAAGATTCTCGGTAAGGTCCATCATACCGTGGTAATCGGTATATGCCTGATACAGCTCCATAAGCGTAAATTCGGGATTGTGACGGGTATCAACGCCCTCGTTGCGGAAAACTCTGCCGATTTCATAAACTCTTTCAAGTCCGCCTACGATAAGGCGCTTGAGGTAAAGCTCAAGAGAAATACGAAGCTTGACATCCTCGTTAAGAGCGTTGTAATGTGTATCAAACGGACGGGCTGCAGCACCGCCTGCGTTTGATACAAGCATGGGTGTTTCAACCTCCATAAAGCCCTGTGCGTCAAGATAACGGCGGATTGAGCTGATTATCTTTGAACGCTTGATGAAGGTCTCTCTTACATCGAGATTCATTACAAGGTCAGTGTAGCGCTGACGGTAACGGAGGTCGGTGTTTGTAAGTCCGTGGTACTTTTCGGGAAGAACCTGAAGGCTCTTTGAAAGAAGAACAACCTCGGACGCGTGGATTGAGATTTCGCCTGTCTTGGTCTTGAAAACCTCGCCTCTGATGCCGACGATATCACCGATATCCATTTTCTTGAATTCCTTATATTCTTCCTCTCCGATGCTGTCGCGCGCAACATAAGACTGAATATCGCCCTTAAGGTCACGAACGCCGCAGAAGGATGCCTTGCCCATAACGCGCTTTGACATCATACGGCCCGCAACAGAAACAGTCTTGCCTTCAAGCGCTTCAAAATCAGCCTTTATATCGGCTGAGTGGTGTGTCTGGTCATATTTTGTTATCTGAAACGGATCCTTTCCGGCCTCCTGCAGAGCCTGAAGCTTTTCAACTCTTACCTGACTGAGAGCATTGGTATCCTGTTCCTTTTCAACTGCATTTAGGTTGTTGTTTTCAGGCATTTTAATTCACCTGTCAAATTAATAAAATGCACAAAATCGGGCGGAGGAAAAATCCCTCGCCCGAATATCTTATTTGGAAATTTCAAGAACCTCAAAGTTAATAACATTTCCGTTGGGAAGATTAACCTTTACAATGTCGCCGACCTTGTTGCCCAAAAGAGCCTTGCCGACAGCCGACTGGTCGGAGATGATACCCTCGTCGGGGTTAGCCTGCGATTCACCGAGAATCTTGTATTCCTCAATCTCGTCATAATCAATATCGCGGATTTTAACCTTAAGACCAACGCGGATAATCTCTGTGTCAATTTCGCTCTCATCAAGAATACGAGCCTTTTTGATAACATTCTCAAGCTGAGCAATTTTCTCTTCCATCTTAGCCTGGTCGTTGAGAGCCTCGTCGTATTCACTGTTTTCCGACAAATCGCCGAAACTTCTTGCCTCTTTGATTCTTTCGGCAATCTCGTCTCTGCCCGTCGTTCTGAGATATTCAAGCTCATCGTACTTTTTCTTGTACGCCTCGGCGGTCAAGAGGATTTCTTCTGCCATAGTTATTCATTCCTTTCAATAGTCGTACTGGGTGCTTTCTGTCCGCACCAATATGGCAATGGTGATATTATAAGTTAAATATCGGTAAAAGTCAAGAATTTTATTATTAAGAATTATTAAATTTTTATTCTGAAACAGAATTAATTAACTCAACCTCTTCCACGGTGAGCTTTCTGCATTCACCCTCGGGAAGTGCGGGGTCAAGCGGAAGTGCGCCCATGCGTGTACGCTTAAGCGCGGTCACACCGTTGCCTGCGGCGGCAAACATGCGCTTTATCTGATGATACTTGCCCTCACAGATTTTAATTTCAACAAGGGGCGTATCGCTGTCCTCAAGCACCTTAAGCCTTGCGGGCAGGCACTCTGTTCCGTCGCCGAGAACTATTCCCTGCGCAACCTGCTGCAGCTGAGCCTCCGTCACCCTTTCGGCAAGTCTCGCCTCGTAAGTCTTTTCAATATGATTTTTCGGGGACAGAATTCTGTGTGCAAAGTCGCCGTCATCCGTCAGCAGAACAAATCCTGTTGTGGTAATATCAAGTCTGCCCGCCGGGAAAAGATTACGCCCTTTAAGCTCGTCGGGAGCAAGGTCAACAACCGTCTTCACGCTTCTGTCATTCGTCGCGCTTACAACGCCCTTCGGCTTATTCAGCATCAGATATACAAATTTTTCAAGCTGAAAAGGTTTTCCGTTTATCTCAACCCTTGCAGCTTCAGGGTCAACATGCGCTCCCCTGTCGCGGACAGCTATGCCGTCCACCTTAACAAGTCCGTCCTTTATCATCTGCTGTGCTTCTTTTCTTGAAAAGCTGCCCTGAGACGATATCAGTTTATCAAGCCGCTGATTCATTTCCGTCAGTCTTTCTCCGCAAGTCCGAGATAAACCCAGCCTTCATGTCCGTCGCCGGAAACATGTCCCCACGGTCCGTCAACTCTGTCTACATAGATTGATTCGCCTTCCGTTACCGTTCCGATAATATTATCGCCATCGGTATTTGCGGAGCTTCTCAGGTAAGCTGAGCTTGTCATGCTGTAATAACCCGAGCCGTATTCTGACTTTCGGGTATTTTCTTCTGAGGTTTCCTCTTCGGAATCCTCATCAGTTGTCTTCTCTGTGACTTTTTCTGAGGCTTTTTCCGTTGTCTTTTCAGTTGTTTTTTCCGTTGTCTTTTCCGTACCCGGTTTTTCTGTCTGAGTAACCTGCTCTGACTGTGAAACAGCAGGAGCATCGGGATTTTCGCTGTCAACAACAAGAACGCCCCATTTGCCCTCGCTGAGAACAAAGGCCGCACCCTTGACTACAGGCGTCGCGCCGTCATACGAAAACGGAGCAACAACTGTTCCCTCAGAATTGATTATTCCGTACACTCCGTTTTTGCAAAGTGTTACAAATCCGTTAAAGCATTCATAAGGCGTATCGTCACCGCCCAGCGCGCTGTAGCCGGGAATTGCGTCGTATTCAAAAGGAATTACAGTTCTGCCGTTTGAATCAATATAGCCCCATTTGCTGCCTGATTTGAAGGCAATTTTTCCGTTGCTGAAAAGGCCTGCGCCCGAGTATACCATACCCGTAATATTCTTATCCATTGAATAAAGACCGTATGTTCCGTTGGGTTTATATCCCTTTGAGGAAGCCATAACACCCTTAAGCGCTTCGGGAACCTCTGACCTGTATTCAAGCTTTTCCGTCTTGCCGTCCTCAGTTTTCACAAGCATAGGCTTTGACAGTCCCGTATTCCAATAATATTCATATTTCTCCGAATTATACTTTTTATGCGCAGGTTCCTTATCAAACGATGTACAGTGAATATAAGTCTGCCGGCGTTCGCCGTCGGAATCAATCTTTACGCCGAGGAAGTTCTGACTGTTTCTGATTGCAAAAAGCACGTCATACTGCGGCTTGACAACAATTTTGCCGTTAAGGTCGATAATACCGTATTTACCGTTCTGTTTAATTCTGAAATACTCAGCATAGCTGATATCATAATGATTTGTGGCTTCATTGAAATCAGCTCTTACAAGCGGTTCAATCGCTTCGGCCTCAATGGACGGAGAAACAGCCCACTGAGTTGTGTGAACAAATGCTTCTTCAGCGGAATTTCCGTCTTCCGTCTCTTTTTTACCGCAGGCGGTAAGCACGGAGCAGACAACTGCGATACATATTATAAGAGCAAGTGTATGTTTAAATAATCTGAACTTCATACCGTCACCTCGTATGATAATTTTACATTTATTTGCAGATAATGTCAATATCCCCGGTTTTCAGCGTTTTTTCAGATAAGCCTCGAGGCGGTAAATAGGCTGACCGAGGTCGGAAAAACGCTTTTCGTATTCGGTAACAATATTGCCCTCAAAATCACTGTTATGAAGGTCGAGAGAGACATTCTTTATCGTAAAGCCGTAATCGGAAAGCTCGCCGATTGAGTACTCAAAGAAATGCATGTTGTCGGTTTTCTGGTGTATTTCCGCGCCGTCGGCAAGCATCATTTCATAAAGCGCCAGGAAGGTTCTGTTTGTAAGTCTGTGATTTGCGTACTTGTTTTTCGGGAAAGGACATGAAAAATTAAGATAAAGTCTTTCTATCGAGCCGTCGGGAATAAATTTAGGAAGGTATTCCGCTCCGCCCTTGATATACTTGATATTTTCAAGTCCCGCCTTCTGCGCTTTTTCAACCGCCATTACAATTACATTCGCGCTTTTCTCAACGGCAATATAATTGATATCGGGATTGCGCTTTGCGATTTCACATGCAAACTGACCTTTTCCGCAGCCGATTTCCATATGCACGGGATTACCGTTTCCGAAAAGCTCCTTAAAATCAAACCAGCTTTTCTCCTGGATTGCAACGCGGAAATCCTTTTCCTCTTCCTCAATCGTATAAAGATAATCGCCGCAGTTTTCAAGTCGGCTTTCAAGATTCTTTTTTCTTCTCATTCGCATAATAATCGGCTCCGTTTAACTTTATTCGAGTTATTTTACTATTTTTTTCGGTTTTCGTCAACCTGTTTAACTTGACAAAAGGAAAAAATAAATATATAATCATCGCAATGACTGTGACGGGAAAAAGTAAATCTTCCGCGATGCAAAGAGAGCCCCCGGCTGGTGTAAGAGGGCGTGAACGGATTTTTGAAATACATCCCTGAGTTGTGTCGGCGAAACAGGGTACTGTAAGTAGGCGGCATCGGGTTCGCCCGTTAAAGCGTAAGGGTGTATATACGCACCCGCTGAGGTCAGCCTCGTGAGTGGCTGATAAATAGAGGTGGTAACACGATTTATTCGTCCTCTGTCAAACGGCGCAGGCTTGCAGACATGTGCCGAAAGGCAGAGGATTTTTTCTGCCGGAAACAACATTATATAAAGTGAGGAAAAGAAAATGCAGATTTATGAAGAGCTGGTTGCCCGCGGACTTATCGCTCAGGTAACCAATGAAGACGAAATCAGAGAAATGGTAAACAGCGGCAAGGCAAAGTTCTATATCGGCTTTGACTGCACCGCGGACAGCCTTACCGCAGGTCATTTCATGGCTCTGACGCTCATGAAAAGACTTCAGATGGCAGGCAACCAGCCTGTTGCGCTTATCGCCGGCGGCACAACAATGATAGGCGACCCTTCGGGCAGAACCGATATGAGAAAAATGCTCACAAAGGAAGATATAAACCACAACGCCGAATGCTTCAAGAAGCAGATGGAAAAATTCATTGAATTCGGCGAAGGCAAGGCACAGATGGTCAACAACGCCGACTGGCTTCTTAAGCTCAACTATGTTGACCTCCTCCGCGAGGTAGGCGCATGCTTCTCAGTCAACAACATGCTTCGCGCGGAATGCTACAAGCAGAGAATGGAAAAGGGCTTAAGCTTCCTTGAGTTCAACTACATGATTATGCAGAGCTACGACTTCTATCATCTTTTCAAGGAATACGGCTGCAACATGCAGTTCGGCGGCGACGATCAGTGGTCAAATATGCACGGCGGCACTGAGCTTATCAGAAACAAGCTCGGCAAGGATGCTCACGCAATGACAATCACCCTGCTTACCGACTCACAGGGCCGCAAGATGGGCAAAACAGCCGGCAACGCAGTATGGCTCGACCCCAACAAGACTTCACCCTACGAGTTCTATCAGTACTGGCGCAATGTCGGCGACGACGATGTTCTCAAGTGCATCCGTATGCTCACCTTCCTTCCGATTGAGGAAATCGAAGCTATGAGCGACTGGGAAGGCAGCAAGCTTAACGAAGCAAAGGATATTCTCGCTTTCGAGCTTACAAAGCTTGTTCACGGCGAAGACGAGGCGCAGAAGGCACGCGAAGCCTCAAAGGCTCTTTTCGGCGGCGGAGCAGATAATGCAAATATGCCCACAACCGTTCTTGCCGACAGCGATTTCACAGACGGAAAAATTGATATTCTTGACATTCTTCTCAAGCTTGAAATAACAAAGTCACGCGGCGAAGGCAGACGTCTTGTTCAGCAGGGCGGCGTTTCAGTTGACGACCAGAAGGTTACCGATATCGGTCTTGCTTTCACACCAGACCAGCTTAAAGCAAACGCGATTATTGTCAAAAAAGGCAAGAAGATTTTCCACAAGGTACAGGCATAAGACAGTATTAAAAAATGCGGATGACTTAAAGTCGCCCGCAATTTTTTTATTCAAATTCAATTTCCGCTGCGGCAAAGCCGTAGGGTTCAATTTCCGAAACAGTAAGTATGTTTTTCTCTGCCTTTCCATCTGCGCCGAAGGTTCTGAATGACGCAATATTTTCGGGAAGTTCAATTTTTGCACCGTAGATTTTATCAGGAAAGAAATTCCACAGTCCGACTGTCAGAGTATTATCCTTCCTCTTAGTCAGAATATATAAATCGGGGTGACCCGTACATACCGCGGGAAGCTTTCTTCCGCTGAGCCATTCAAGCGCCTCTATAACCTGCTTCTGTCTTTCGTAATTGCGGAACGCATGCTCCTCCGCCTTGTAGCCGTCAAATGTGTACACCGCAAAACGAAGTCCTTCGGCGTTCTCATACCTGTAGAATACAGGTATTTTTTCGCCGTCCTTTTCAATATAACTGCAAATTTCCGCACCGTCGGCAAGCTTTACCCTGTGTATTTCAGTCGAGGTAAGAGTATTGGTCATCTCACCGCTCGCGTAATGCTCTGTACCGCTCATTCCCGCTGTCCCGTTTTCGGATATAATTCCCGTGTCAATGCCTTTTTCTTTCAGAATAACCGCGGCGGCATAGTCAATGACTGCGCCGTTTCTGAGCATATCCGGTGTAAGGATACGCGCATCCTCGCCGAAAGCGGCTCCCGAATATTCGTTGCCGCTGTAAACCGTCGGTATGCTGTTTGAGGCAAGAAATCTTGCGGTAACATTAAAAGCAAGGTTCTGAACATTTACGGGATTTTTCTCATCTGTGGGCATAGTCAGAGAACCGAATTTACGCATGCTGTCAAAGACACGCACACCGACTGTTTTCCTGTCCGAAAACATTTCATCAATCGCATCGTAAACAGGCATATTTCTTATATGAGCCTCGTTATAGCCCGTTTCATAAGAACAGTCAGCCGTGTAATCAAAGGAATACTTTAAAATTCCGTCAGTACAGCCGTCAGCTCTCAGCACAGTATCAAAGCCCTCAAGGAAAGCAGCAGGCACACGGTATCGCGGACGCGGATATGTGTCTCCCTCGGAGAAAATTTCAATATTCCCGTCCTCCCGCCTGTTGGCTTCAAGCCGCTCCTGCTCAATAACATATGATATTCTTGTGTGACCCCATGCGCCCATCGCCGCCCAGTACGGTGCGCCGATAAGACGGTAAAACGGTCTGGTATTTCCGGCAAGGATTTTTGCAAGTCTGTCGGGCGTTGTTCCGTCAATATCCCATGAGGTAATGCAGGAGCAGAAGCCCATGCGAACCTGAGGATTTACCGAATCGACGGCATCGCGGCACTTTTGGGCAAACTCCTCAAAAACAATTCCGTTAACGGCAAGAAAAGCGTCGCGGTATTTATTCTTTCCGCCGTTCATTACGCCTTCGGCAACTGTTTCAAAATCAACCTCTTCGCCGAGATATTCGCCGATTCTTTTAAGATGATTCCCGCAAAGGCAGCCGAAGCCCATATCCTGAAAGCCGTACCGCAGGTCATCGTCAAACTGAAGCATATCAACGCCCGTTTTGACAACATCCTTAATAAATTCGCACATTTCCCCGCAGTAGGCTTCATCTGTCGGGCAGACTGTCGATGTGCTGACCTTACCCTCGGGAGAAACCATACGGACAAAATCATTCTTCAAGGTGTTGTAAAACGCCCAGAACCATGCTCCGACTTCAAAACCGCAGGAATGGAGATATTCGGTGTTATCTTTTATGTCGGCAATAACCTTTTCTTTTGCCCCGATACCCGTAGAGTTGCTCTCAACACCTATCATCACGCGGCTGACACCCATTTTTTTAAGAGTTTCAACCGTTTTTTCACGATTCATGTGGTGAGCAAAATCATAGTTCATAACAGGAACGGTATGTTTATAATTATTCATAGCTTTAACCTCTGACAGAAAGAGCAGAGAGAATCTCTCTGCTCATCTGAAATATGTTATTAATTATCTTATGCGTTTTCGCTTGAGATTTCTTCTTCAAAGCGGAGAAGCTCTGACTCAGCTCTTGCTGCACGGGTACGCTCAAGGTCGCGGTACATTCTGTCACGCGTACTCTTGTCGATGTTATAAAGCAGCATCGGGAGAAGAGAAATAATGTCGAAAATAAGGTGCGGACCGAAAGCGATAATGAAAAGTCTCCACTTGGTTTCGGCTGTCTGTACAACATTTTCGCCAATCTCGTACTTAGCCCATTTCTGAAGAAGGTTAGCATTGACAACATTAAGAATTGCGTCCTTAACCTTTGTGAAATATCCTGTAATAAGATTGATCGTAGCCTCAACACGGAAGCCGTTCTGCCATTCGCAGTAGTCAAGAACCTCGTAGTTGATTTCCTTGCCGATAACCTTCTTGGTTGCATAGAAGAACATTTCGGTCATATCGCCGATTGCAAATGTGATTGTCATCGGAATCTTTTTAAGATACAGACCGTGATCCTTTCCGCCGATACAGCCGACCAGGAAGAACAGACCTTCGCTGAATACAACCGAGCCTCTTGACAGGAACCAGAGCGACTTGGTTGAGAAAATCTTTCTGAGCTTCGGAGCTATCGCATAGGATGCGTAGGAAATCGGAGAACCGGGAATACCTGCTATTGTGGGCAGGAGGTTAAAATTAAGAACATCGTTGTAGTAAAGGTCTTCGCCCGAACCGATATTGATTCCGTCGATAAGTCCGCTGAGAGTATAGATAAGAAGCGGTCTGTTCTTGAATACCGAAACAATACCCTTGATGGGATGAGGCGGCTTTTCTGACTGAGCAACACGCTCACGGCTGTTGATGTACCACATGATTGTGGGAATCATTGCAATAACCCAGACAACCGATTTGGTCGCAACGAAAACCTTTGTAAGGTTTGCGCTGATAATTCCGTTGCCGACAAGGTCATAAAGCAGACCCATTACCTGCGCAGGGAATTTTGCAAGAAGTCCGTTAACAAACTGGGAGCTTACAAGCAGTGAGGTACGCTCATTCGGGTTGGGTGTGAAAACATTATCGATGTATCCGCCGCCGCCGAAAAATGCACCTACGGTTTCACTTGCCCATTTGTATACCATAAACATTGTAAGTCTCTGCGTTGTAGCAAGACCGAGTCCTCCTGCAATAACGGGAAGTAAGCATGCAAAAATACCTAATAAAATACTCGGGAACAGAGAAAGATACTGGAAGGGTTTAAACTTACCCCAGCGGGTACGCATATTATCGATGATAGCCGCTGTGATAGGGTCATTAATCATGTCCCATGCGGTAAGAGCAATCTTTGCCTTCGCGTAGGGAACGGGCTCAATGCCGTAAATCTTGTAAAGCCAGATATCCGAGTCGATATCAAACTTACCGAGTCCGAGGTCATGAAACGCTGTGTAAAGAATGAAGCTGACTCTTTCCTTTGTGGAGCAGAAAAGTCGGTTCATATAAGCCTTGTTGATATCTCTGCCGGCTCTTTCTTCAGCACTGAAGCTTTCATTTACATTGTTTTCACTCATCCTGCGGCCACCTCCTGTTTATCTTTTTTTGCCTCCTCTTCAAGCTTTTTATCAAGCTCATCCTGAATTGCCTGAAGACGCTCATACTGTATTTCGCGGATTTCCTGTGTAGACATGCCCTTTTCCTGCATCTCGAAATATTCCTCAATCGGAATACCGCCGACGAAGCACTGCTTGTGGTTCACGGGAATACCCTTTTTCATTGTCATGAAATCAACAACAACATTGACAATCTGAAGCAGAAGATACAGATATGCGCCGATGCCGAGAGTACCGTCAATAAATTTATTTTCAGGCACTGCGGTAAAACAAATCATTGAGGCAACCGTTGTAATAAGAATTATAATACACATTGCCATGTTTCTCTGCTTGCCTTTCGGCGAGCAGGAAAGCGCATTAAATACAAAATGCAGAAGCAGTGCAAGCGCTGAAAAAACGAACAGAGCGACAGCACCGAGAAAAACAAATGCAGCGGGCTGTGCTTCCTTAAGCATTGTCGGAATTCCGTCACCTGTCAACCCGTCAATATTATTGATAATATCAAGCAGGCTTATACCTCCGTCAAGCGGCTTGAAGGGTTCGGAAACCTTTGCCTTAACAAGCGGGAGAAAAACCGCCGCAACAGGAAGAAGCGATGTAAAGATTCTTACAATCGCAAGCTTTGTTCCGATAAACGAAGCTTTAACCCTGTCAATCTTTTTCTGGAAATGATAGTATTCAACCTCCGCAGAATCAGCCTCCTGCATAAGCCGTTCCTGAAGGTCGTAAACAACAATGTTCGCTCCGCAGTGGGGACAATGCTGTTTCCAGTCGGTAATTCTCAGATGAGCATTACACTTGGGACAATTTGCCATACTTCTCCTCCTTTTATATATTATAGTTAATTTTAATATACTAAGTTAAAGTATTTTTGTCAATATGTTTAATTAATTATTTTTTAAATTTAATATTTATTCCTAAGCAAATTATTTTACAGAACGGATTTTTTCAAACATTCTTTTACACATGTAAAAAAACAGGTACGTTTCCGCACCTGTTATAAATATTTACGGGTTATTCTCAATAAAATCCTTTACGGCGTAATATGACGGCTTTGGATTGCCCTCGATATCAAATATGCCCCATTTTGTCTCAAACGGACACCAGCTCTGACCGCAGTACCAGCAGGTTCCCATATCCTCACAGCAATAGATAATCATGCCGGCAAGGCAGTTTGTCTTTCTCAGTTTACTCATAACCTCTTTGAAATACTCAGCCTGTCCTTCATAGGTATGGGGAATATTATTTATTGTTGTTGCGGATGCTTCACCGTAAAAATGATTGCTCATTTTTCTGAAAATGATTTCCGACCACTGTTCTTCACTGTCGGGGTATTCCTCTTTCAGTCTTTCACGGAACTGTGACGGAAGCTTATTGACAAAATTCATGCCATCCGCGATTGCATCAGCCTCGGAGCTATAGCCGTAGTATCCGAGAATTTCAGCTTTTTCCTCCGCGGTTTTCGGTTTGCCGTCACTCCAGAAGCCGAATTCCTCAATGATTACAGGCTTGTGGGTTATTCTGTATAATTTCTTTACCTCTTTCGCATAGTCAGAGGGCTTTGCCTTACCCTGAACGCCGAAGTAAAGATCAATACCTACATAATCACAGTACTGATGATAAGGCTTCATCAGCTTTTGCAGGTCTTTCTGAAGATATGCCGAGTTATAACCAATCGGGAAATTCGAACCGTCCTTCAGCTTTGCTTCGTTAATTGCTTCAAGCTGAATGCCGATAAACTTTGCGGCTTCCTCAAGAGTGAGCGGAAGCATGAAGGAGCTGCCCTTGCCCATTTCATTTGTAATCTGAAACGCTGCGGTGATATCCTTTAAATCATTGTAAAGGAAGACAGCCATTTCCTTTGTTCTCTCAATATCCTCAACGGGATTATAACCTGCAATGTTAAAATAATCTCTCGGATAAGGCGTCACAGCCATGACCTTGAAGCCGCGGTCTGTATACTCCTTACAGCGTTCCTTAAATTCGGTATAATATCCGCTTACAGCACCGACTGCGTTAACGGGATAGGGAATATCAAATCTTACCCATTTAAGTCCGGCGTCCTCAAGCATTTCATAATCCTCGTTCGGATGGCAGACTCCGTAAATAAAGCCGCCGTTCTGTTCGGTAAACTCTTTAACGTTTTTCTGCGGCAGATTTAATATGCTGCCGAAGAAGCACGATACCGCAATAATAATGCTTTCAAAAAATGCGATAATTTTCATCGGAAAGCCCCCTTTGAAAATCATTATATCAGAATATGCTTTTTTGTCAACAAACGAAGAATCGGATCTGAATCAATTCACAGATTGTTTGACAAAAACCGGCTTAAAGCGGAAAAGCGGCAGGGTCTCCCCTGCCGCCTGTTTGTTTTATTTCAGATTAAGCTTATCAGAATTGATTATTCTTCAATAATCTTACCTGATACCTGGTCGATTTCTGCGAAGCCTGAGAATACGGAAGCGATTGCGTCTGCG
>JAZUDP010000190.1:0-5764 GCA_045639705.1 Acutalibacteraceae bacterium | reverse complement strand
ACTCGGCAAGGCTGAGCCAATCGTAACTTTGGCACAACAGCGCAGACTTATCAAGGTTGTCGAAGCGATGTTTGAGTCAGCAGAGAAGAATGTTGTTGTTAAGTTCTGAACATAAAAATTTCAGGCTGTCTTTGGGCGGTGCAAAATAGGGAGAAACCGGTTTTGAATGGCTATAATTGCCTCATACTTGCTTAAAATCCTTGAAATACGTCAGTATTCCTGCGGATTTATAAGCGGCGTCTGAGTCAGATTCTATCTTATTCAAAACTACAAAGTATCTGAAAACAGTAGATTTCAGATGAAGAACAATGAACAAACAGGGCAGCATACTGGCGTATGCTGCCCTGTTTTGAAGCAGTTATTCGCTGAAAGATGCGTTTTCAGACGATTTATCCCTAATTTGCGCCGCCCTTTGGGTGGCTCTTTTGCTTTTCGGTTAAATATTCCTTTATATCAGAGAAAGACATCTTCCGCCGTTTTCTATGCCGAAGCAGTCATATTTGCGCCATACCTCCGATTTTGCATACGAGTCGCAGTGCGCACCGAGGAAATTAAAATAATATCCTCCGCTTTCGTATGTAACATTCCCCATGAAATGATTGCCAAATGCGGCAAGCGAACACACATACGGTATTATATCTGCTTTTTCCGCCATTCTGTGAAGCGGACATTTGCTGCCCTTGAACAGCACATAAGGCGAGCCTAACGTAAGTACGTTGAGCGTTCTGTAGATGCTGTTCAGCTCCTCATCCGCACCGAGCTGCTGACTTACCATTCCGCCGAGGCTGTGACCTATGTAAAGTATGTTTTCTCCTGCGGGTATCTCTTTTTTTATGGCGTCCTTCACAAGCGAAAAGAATATATTTTCCCGCGAGCAGCCGCTTCGGAGACACACGGGAATACCGAGCGGGTCTTTTCTGTTCATTGAACCGTTTGTGCCTCTCAGACCTATGACCCATACATTCATGTCCCCGCAGCCGGGAGCTGAAAGCACGGCTTTTCTGATTTTATACGGACTGCAGTCCGCTATGAAAGCGTATGCTTCGTTTATATTTCCGATTACGTTTTTTACTTCAGACATATCTTTTTTCCTTCCGTTTTTACAAGTATATTTATTTTATCACATCAGAAATAAATTTACAATATCAGGACCCGGAAAATCCGCTTAACAGCCGGAATACGGTCTGACTGTATTCTCCGCGCTGCAGTATCACGGTTTCCGATATTTCCGGAGCTGTTTATTCAGACATAAGGCTTATAATGCAGTATTTAATATAGGGCAGATTGGTTGACAATTTTTCCCTGTAATGGTAGAATAAAATGATTAATTGTAAATTGGGGGAAGATTTGATGAAGAAAAAAATCAGTAAAATTCTGAGTATCATCCTTGCGGCTGCACTCATCCTGCAGATACTTCCGCTTTCGGTCTTTGCCGAGGGTACTCCGTATCTCACCTTCACTGCGGTTGAAGCAGATTCAGCCGTAACACTTCAGCACACAGGCGGCACAAGCTGGCTTCCGGATCTGTTCTGGAGCGCCGACGGTTCAGCATGGACCGCTGTCGACTGGACAAAAAACATCTCAATTCCGCTTGCCGATGCTGGCGATAAGGTATATTTCAAAGGCACAAGCGGTAAATTCAGTAATTCCTCCGGAACAATTACTTTCGGCGGAAGCGGAAAGTATAATGTAAGCGGTGATGTTACAACTCTGCTTAACGGAGAGGGTAATGTTACGGCTATGCCCGACCAGCAGACATTTAAGAGTCTGTTCGATAACAACAGCGCTCTTGTATCTGCCGGGGAGCTTGCGCTTCCGTTGACCGAGCTTACATGGGATTGCTATTCATACATGTTCCGCGGCTGTGAGAATCTTATTGAAGCACCCGAGCTTCCTGCCGATGATATATATGAGGCATTGTCATGTTACCTCGGCATGTTCAGTGGATGTAAAAGCCTTGAAGCTGCACCTGAGCTTCCTGCTATGGAACTGAATACGGGCGCATACCGTGAAATGTTTACGGATTGCATCAGCCTTGAAACAGCGCCTGAGCTTCCTGCGACAACGGTTGCTATGGGCAGTTACGATGCAATGTTCAAGGGATGCGTAAATCTTATCAATGCACCCAAGCTTCCTGCCGAGAACATCGGTACATACAGCTACAGAAGCATGTTTGAGGGCTGCAAAAGTCTGAAAACCGCACCTGAGCTTCCTGCTGAGAACCTCGGTACAGGCTGCTACGACAGTATGTTTGAAAACTGCACAGGTCTTGAGGCAGCACCTTTTCTTCCAGCCGAAGAGCTTGTAAGCGATTGCTATGTTGAAATGTTCAAGGGCTGTACAAAGCTCAATCATATAGATGTCGGCTTTAAGAGCTGGCTTGACGGCGCAGAAGCAGCGGACAGCGCAACATACAACTGGGTCAGCGGCGTAGCTTCAACAGGTATATTCACAGGTCCCGACGAGCTTGACAAAACGATTTTCGATTCATCGCATGTTCCTTCCAACTGGAGCCTGCTTCCCTACCTCACCTTCACGGCGGTTGAAGCAGATTCAGCCGTAACACTTCAGCACACAGGCGACACAAGCCGGCTGCCTTATTTGTTCTACAGCACAGACGGTTCATCATGGACGGCTGTCGATTGGACAAAAGCTGTTTCAATTCCGCTTGCAAATATCGGTGATAAGGTATATTTCAAAGGCACAAACGGAACATTCAGTAGTAACATCAGTTTCGGCGGAACAGGAAAATATGAGATCAGCGGTGATGTTACAACGCTCCTTGACGGAACGGGAAATGTTAAAAAACTGACCACTGGATGGGATTTTCACGGATTGTTCATGGATAATAAAGCACTTATTTCAGCTGAAAAACTTGTTCTTCCTTCTGAAATTCTTTCAGTAATGAGTTATTATGAGATGTTTTCAGGCTGTGAGAATCTTGTTTCAGCTCCCGTACTCCCCGCAGAAAAAATGGGAAGTTCATGCTACAGCGGAATGTTTAAGGGCTGCATAAACCTCGAAAATGCACCTGAATTACCTGCGACAGTACTTGCATGGAACTGTTACAGTCATATGTTTGAAGACTGTACAGGTCTTAAGACAGCACCCGAGCTTCCTGCAACAGTGCTTACGGAAGACTGCGAAGCCTGCTATGAAAAAATGTTCGCAGGATGCACAAGTCTTGAAACAGCACCTGAGCTTCCTGCAACAACGCTTGCGACAAGATGCTATAATGCGATGTTCTCAGGCTGTACAAGCCTTAAAACAGCACCCGAGCTTCCCGCAACTGTGCTTGCTCCTTATTGCTATGGTGCCATGTTCGCATTCTGTCCGAATTTGCAGAAAGCGCCTAAGCTTCCGGCAACTGTACTTGCAGAAGCCTGTTATGCATGGATGTTCGAGTGGTGTTCAACTCTTAAAGCAGCACCTGAGCTTCCAGCAGCAACGCTTGCAGAGAACTGCTACAGTAATATGTTTGCAGAGTGTACAGCACTTGAAGAAGCACCCGTACTTCCCGCAACAACGCTTGCAGAGAGCTGCTATGAAGGAATGTTTGCAGGCTGTACAAGTCTTAAAGAAGCACCTGAGCTTCCCGCAACAGAGCTTGCTGAAAACTGCTATGAAGAAATGTTCATTGGATGTACAAGTCTCGAAAAGGCTCCCGTTCTTCCGGCAGAAGAGCTTGCCGAAGAATGCTATACATACATGTTCTGCGGCTGCGAAAATCTTGAAGCAGCACCCGAGCTTCCCGCAACAGAACTTGCTGAAATCTGTTATCAGGGTATGTTTATCGAATGTGCAAGTCTTGAATCGGCACCCGAACTCCCCGCAACGGAGCTTGCTTTGGGCTGCTATTACGGTATGTTCTGTGACTGCACAAGTCTTGAAAAGGCTCCCGTTCTTCCGGCAGAAGAGCTTGCAGAAGGCTGCTATGCGAGAATGTTTGAAGGCTGCTCAAAGCTGAATTATATTGAGGTTGGCTTTAAAGACTGGTGTGAGGACGGAGAAGATGAAGAATTTGTTCCCGCAACAGAATACTGGGCTGACGGTGTTGCCGCAACAGGCACATTCGTCGGTCCGAAAGAGCTTGACAAGACAGTATTTGATGCTGACCACGTTCCGACAGGCTGGACTGCTGAAAATTCCGCAGAACCGAATTACCTCACCTTTACAGCACTTGAGGATAATACAACGGTAACACTTAATTACACCATGGATTTCAAATATACCAACGACTGGCTTCCCAACCTTTCCTACAGCACTGACGGCAGAACATGGACAGATGTTGAATGGCCCGGCAACGGAGCTGAGAGAAGTGGTGCGGTTTTATCTGTTCCGCTTGTTAATTCCGGAGATAAAGTTTATTTTAAAGGAATAAACGATACGTTCGGCTTCAGCAATTCAGAATACAGCAGTTTTGATTATGTGTCCTTTAACGGAACCGGAAAATATGAGGTCAGCGGTGATTTAACCTCACTGCTGAACGGAATAGGAAATGTCAGCAATCTGGGCGAATCATATTTCAGCTATTTGTTTGATTCGAATAATGCTCTGATTTCAGCTGAAAATCTTGTTTTGCCGTCAGAAGAGCTTTCAAGGTGCAGCTATGAAGGTATGTTCTTCCTTTGTGAAAACCTTCAGACCGCACCCGAGCTTCCGGCAGAAAAGCTTGCATATCAGTGTTATTATAATATGTTTGCAGGCTGCAGAAGCCTTGAAGAAGCGCCTGCGCTGCCTGCCGCCACGCTTGCAGATGAATGTTATGCATATATGTTCGCAGGCTGTACTTCGCTTGAAGAGGCGCCTGAGCTTCCCGCAACTGAGCTTGCAGAAGGCTGCTATGCATGGATGTTTGGTGAAGCCAACATCAAAACTGCACCCGAGCTTCCCGCGACAGAACTTGCCGAAGCCTGTTATGCATGCATGTTTATCGATTCTGCACTCGAGGAGGCACCCGAGATACTTCCCGCAGCAAAGCTTGCATACGGCTGTTACGCGTACATGTTCCAGTGCTGTAATAAACTGACATCCGCACCTGAGCTTCCCGCGACTGCACTGGCAAAAGAATGCTATACATATATGTTCATAGGATGTGAAAATCTTGAAACAGCTCCCGAACTTCCTGCGGCAGAGCTTGTAAGCGGCTGCTATACCGGAATGTTTGAAGATTGCTCAAAGCTGAATTACATTAAGGTCGGCTTTACTGACTGGTGTGAAAACGGAGAAGAAGAATACTTTATCCCCGCAACAGATGATTGGGTTGACGGCGTAGCTTCAACAGGTACATTCGTCGGACCCGATGAGCTTGATAAGACAGTATTCGATGCTGACCACGTTCCCTTCGGCTGGACTGTTGAAAATTCCACAGAACCCAACTACCTCACCTTTACAGCACTTGAGGATAATACAACGGTAACAGTTAATTATGACCTCGATTACAAACATACCAATGACTGGTTGCCGAATCTTTCCTACAGCACTGACGGCGAAACATGGACAGCTGTTGACTGGAATGAAAATATTTCCATTCCGCTTGCTGATGCCGGTGATACGGTTTATTTCAAGGGAACAAACGATACATTTAATGTTAATGATTATAACCATGTATACTTTGGCGGAAGCGGAAAATACAGTGTCAGCGGAGATGCAACATCGTTGCTGAACGGAGTCGGAAAAATGCAGACGCTGACTGCTGATAATGTTTTCAACGGATTGTTTTCCGGTGATACGGCTCTTGCTTCGGCAGGCGGACTCGCTCTTC
>JAZUDP010000189.1:0-4470 GCA_045639705.1 Acutalibacteraceae bacterium | reverse complement strand
TATTACCATGAACCCCGCAAAAATCTTTTTAAAAGAAAAATCGTTAAAAAAGCTGCTGAAAAAGTTCCCGACCGCATAAACTGATGCCTTCTGTCTGTATGCGAGTTTTAATAAATCCATTAATTGTTCAAGCATTTTGTTCTCTCCTTAAATTCTGATTTTTCATATAAGCTGATTTTCGTTTATCATTAATTTAAACTGTAATCCGAGTTTTTCGGCAGCTTTGCGGCATAAAATCATTCGAGCCATAAATATTTCAAAATATTCCATTACGCTTCCGTAATGAGTATCGACCTGCAATTTCAGCTTGATGATTGTGTGGGCAGTATTGATTTTCAGTTCTGCTTTTGTAACGGAATAATTTACGCGGTCATGAATATCAAAATTGGCAGGGTCAGTGTTGCGCACACGATTGCGGCGTACATCAGATTTATCCGCTAAAATCAGTGCTGCGGCAAGCGGACTTACGGGTACTCCCGTTCCTTCATCATGGTTTCCTATTGCAGATACAATCATTGCTGTTTCTTCGGCGGGAAAACCGAGATGGTCTAAAATTCTGAATGCCATCATTGCACCGCTCTGACTGTGATCAATACGGTTTATCAGATTGCCGATATCGTGAAGATATCCTGCTATTTTTCCGAGTTCGACCGTTCTTTCATCATAGCCGAGAGTTTCAAGAATATATCCTGTCTTCTCAGCAACAGCCGTAACGTGTGCATAACTGTGTTCGGTAAATCCAAGCGCAGCCAGAGATTCGTCAGCTGCCCGGACATAAGTTTTTACTGAACTGTTGTTTTTTATTTCTTCGTAAGTCATTTTTTAGTCTCCATTGTAAATTTAATTTTTATTTGTTTAACTGTAAAGTGTTTACTTCAAGTCAGACTTCCTTTTTTATGTGCTTTTTAACCGCGTTTGAAACACGCAGATAGTCATTGGTCAGAACGGTATCAATTCCCATATCGATATATCGGCAGGCTTCCTGAGGGTCGTCTGCCCAGAAGACATTGCAGCGAATGCCGTTCGCGTGGGCATAATCAATGCTGTCCTGATTAAAAAACGGTTTAAACAGCTGAATTTTCTTCACGCCCAGCTTAACGGCGCGGTCAACCATACGGCGCATATCCTGTTTTTCTCCGTCCCATCCGACACAGCGCTCAATATCGGGAGCAACATCGTGAAATTCCGCAAGGCATTTATCAGATGTTGACATCATATAGCAGTGATGTTCACAGCCGTACTGCCTCAGCAATGCGGCAATGCGTTCATACTGCGGCTCCGGGCTGTTCATGTCCCATATTTTCATATGGATATTAAAAATTACGGTACAGGCAAACTTTTTCAGAATATCCTCAAACGTGATGATTTCAAGACCTGTATACGGTTCTGCTGTTTTACATCCGAAATCAAACCGCTTAAGCTCTTCAAGCGTATAATCCCAAACGTTTCCCGTTCCGTTCGACACGCGGTCAAGGTTTGAATCATGAATGGAAACAAGCTCGCCGTCCTTGGTCGCCCAGAGGTCAAACTCGATTTCATCTGCGCCGAGCGCAACGGCAGCACCGAAAGCAGGCATACTGTTTTCGGGCGCAGCGGTACTGAATCCACGGTGAGCGCAGATACGGGGATAGGGGAGCGTCTGCTCATCCGGAATCATCATGCTTCCTGCGGGGCGGTACAGCCACGGCCTGCGTCCTTCTTCGATATATTCATAATGAGCCTTCGGTTTTCCGCGGAAGCCGGCAGGCTTGTAATGCTTCAGGTGAGGGTCAATTTCAAAGGTCGCAAGACCTACATCGTTTTTCATATTGACAAGCATTTCACCTTTTGGATTGACCATCATGCTGCAGCCGCATAATTCGGAATCCGCACCGAGAGATACAGACGAACGGATAAGATAGGCGTTTGTATTATAGCAAAGGAACTTGCCGATGGTTTCCAGCGTGTTATGCGTGTCGGTCCGCTGATGAGAACAGCCGATGATTATATCGACATTTTCTCTTGCGAGAGCGGCAAATTCTTCATACATGTAAAAATCATAACAGGTCATAAAGCCGAACCGGATGCCCTCAATTTCTACCGTATACGGCTTTTCGTAATGATAGCTGTAGGAACAGTCCATGCCGTTTCCGCCCTGCAGCGGTGTTTTGACCTCCGAGGGTGCGGGATGAGCCTTGAAATATTTCCCGACCGCATTGCCTGCTCTGTCAAAGGCATAGGTTGTATTGCGCCAGCCGCTTTCGCTTTTGAAGCCGAAGTTTGCGAATACGACAGCATGACAGCGCCGTGCAGTTTCGGAAACCTTCTTATAAACTATATCGTTATATTTCTCAATGGACTGATGAAACTGCTCTGCATTTTCGGTTGCTGCGGGAATGTCACAGTATTCCGGCAGAACAATCAGATCCATGGAATCGTCGCAGCTGTCAATGATTTTCATCATGCCGTCAAAGCATTCCCCGAGTTTGTCATGCTCAAAGGAGTAATATGGCTGAATGATGCAGGCTTTCATATGAGATGTCCTTTCCGATGTTTCGTTGCTTGAATTGTAACACAAACTGTACGGAAAAAACAAGAATTATTATTGAACAGTGCGGGAATAAGTTATCAGCCTGCGGAGTAATCTGAAATCTTTGAATTAAAGTATTGAAATGCACTGCGCGGTGTAGTATTATTAAATCGGAATTAATTTCCGAAAAAAGTATTGGAGGTTTTGTTATGTTTAAATTCTGGGGAGACGGCTCAGCGGAAGCAAAAGCGCTTGTTGACGCCATTGCCGTAAGAAGCACCGAAAACTTTAACTGGACTTTTATTTTTATTCTTGCGGTAGTTTTTTATGTTTACTGGACAGAAATCAAAAACAAAAAATACGAAACGGTTTATGCCGGTCTGGCGCTTTACGGAGTGCATTGGCTTTATGAAATTGCAAATGCCGTAATAGGTCATGTAACGGGATATCCGCTCTGGTCCGTTTCAAACAAATCAACAACATTTATTCTTCTCATCGGTGTATGCTGGGAGCTTTCCATGATGTTCTCTCTTGCCGGTATGATTTCATTCAAGATGCTGCCCGATGACAGAAGCAAAAGATATTTTGCGAAGAACGGCAAAAAGGGTCTGAGCTGCAAGCTTGTGGGCGCAGTAGAAATGGCTGTGCTTTTTGCGCTGTTTGAATCTTTCCTTGCCGCAACGGATAACGGTTCGTTCCTCTGGGTTTATAAGTGGTGGGGCGTGCTTCCCGTATTCATTACAACCTATGTTCCGTTCTTCCTTGCAAGTAACTATGTTCCCGATATGGAGCCCAAAAAGAGAAAGGCTTTTCTTATCGGAGAGTGGGGACTTGTTGCCGTGCTGCTGGCAATTCTCATTCCCTGCGGCATTATCTGATTAAAGACAGAATAATAAATCACAACTTAATTGATTATAAAGTACAACGGAGCAGAGATTTTTATGTCTCTGCTCCGTGCTTGTCTTCGTGAAGTGTGGCTGATAAGAAGCCGGGAGTTTTCACTCCCGGCATGATTTTTAATTATTTATTAACCCCACCACATATTTTTCATCCTTTCATCTTTGATTATTATACCGCTTCATCTGTACCGTTTTAACAAATATAAATTGCCTCGATATCTTCATCGTCCCAGTCTCCGCCGCCGACTGCAATTTCCGTTTCCATATCATTAAGTTCATATCCTGTGTTTTCCATTTTTCATAACCTCCGTGAATTTCTTTGTTTTGTCTTACATCTGTTTATACGAAGGTTTTGGAAAAAGGGCTGATAAAAAATAAAAAATTTTTCAATGAAGTATATTTTTTATATTTGTTCCGGAAATGTCTGACATTTATCTTTCACCCCGACACAGCAAAAATAAACGCTGTTATATAAATAAAAGCAGTATTGTCTATTTTTTAATTCTGAAAATATGATATAATAAATTAATGAACGGAGGGAACGATATGACAGTTTTTTCTCAAAAAATAATCAGCTTTTTCATGACCATTCTTGCGTTTTTCGGGATTACGGTGTCCGTACCTGTCACTCCGGAGGATATCGGCAGAAATATGGCAATAATATCGCAGAATATTGAAAACGGATTGCTTTCCGGAGAACTTACACCGTTCCAAAGCACTGATATTGACGATATCGCGGAGCTTAAGTCACTTTTGAGAGATGACGGAAACGGCGGTTATTATTTTTCGGATATAGATTACACAAGGCTTGATGTTTTCCGCCCGAAGCATCATACCGAACGGCTTTTTTACATTTCACGCTGTATGAGAAATACAGCTGATGAGACGGAGAAGGCCGAGCTTCGGGAAATCGCGGTAAAGCTTGTCAACAACTGGATTAACAATAAATATGAGAGTACAAACTGGTGGTATAACGAAATTGCCGAACCGAATCTCCTTGTAGAGTCGCTCTTTATGCTGCGTGACAGCCTGAATGAAGAACAGACAGACGCTTTGCTTAAG
>JAZUDP010000188.1:0-75024 GCA_045639705.1 Acutalibacteraceae bacterium | reverse complement strand
AATGGAACGAGGATGAATATATCTTCTACATAAACGGAATCAAGGTCGGCAAATCCGACTTCGGCGGAACAAGTCAGGTTCCGGAGAACCTTATCCTCTCCGTTGAGGTCGGCGGTGAAAACGCTGTACCCGACCACAGCTGGGCAGGCGATTCAATTGAAACAAACACCGAACCGCCGACAGATTTTATCGTTGACTATGTAAGAGTTTATCAGTATAAATAATCAGAGCAAACATAAAAACGGTGCAGACTTTTAAATCTGCACCGTTTTTTTATCAGTTATCGTCTTCTATATCGTCCATCACCTTATCGCCGACATAGTCCGCAAGGTTAGTCCCCCGGACATCGGCTGTGTCCGCTACTGAGGTCTGAGGGTTGCCGTTCTTATCGGTCGTGAAAACAATTGTTTTGCCGACGCCCGACATTTTGAGGATAACAACAAGAAGAATAATAAAGCAAAGAACAGATGTACCGATTATTGAGACTGCCAGAGATTTACCTCTTTTTTCGCTTTCCTGAGCCTTATAATACTTTTCTATTCTCTTCTGAATATCCTCCGGACTGGTTCTCGGCGGTTCATTCTGCTTTTTTGCCATTATCCTCACCCCCTTTTAGAGATATATATGTGATTATATAACAATTTTTTCGTTTTGTCAATGAATTTTATGGTTGAATTGTAACAGGCTTGTCTTCGCTTTCATGTTCGTATGAAAGGAAATTGTTTCTCTTTGCATATGCCCAGCGCATTCCGAACAGCTCGCAGGCATCGGCAGGCATGTAAAGCTGGTCACGGTGAAGGCGGATAACCTTTGCCGAAAGCTTCTTTTCTCCGTCCTCTGTCACTGCAATATCGCTGTTTTCAAAGAAAGTAACCCTCTTTTTGTAAACCTCAAGAGTGATTTTTCCTTTCTCCTTGATAACCTCGCCGCCGATATTCGCTATAAGAATTCCGAAGGGCGAATACCATTTGCCGTCAATGTTCTCAGACGGATTGCCGTATTCGCATATTCCGAGCGGATAGCCCTTGAACATCATTCTTGTCTGATTGTAAATCGGAGCGGCGGCGTAGGGCAGAATTTCGTCTTTTTCCTTGTCGATTGTACACCTGTCGATTATTCTTCCGTCCTCGACAACATAGGAGGTGAGAGTGATTTTTCCGCCATCAACCTCAACAACCGCAACAGCTGAAATATTCTCCTCCTGCGGGAAATACGCCGCATGCCATACCTTTGAAAGCGAACGTGTACCCGGAGGATTCTGATTTGAATTGCCGAGCATATAGTGAACCGTACCCTTTGACGGCTGTTCAAAAAGCTCCTCGTTTCTCAGCGGAAAGCTTCGCGCAAAATTATGTTCATGTCCGCCGAAGCAGATGTCAAGCAGCTCAAAGCCCTCGCGCATAACGGGATAAGCGTCGTCGTTCTCACAGTTTGAGCCTGAATAGCATATCGGGAAATGATATGTACCGATTTTCCACTGCTTGTCGCAGTTCTTCAGGTCGTTAATCATCCATTCGTTAACTTCCTCGGGACCGTTGACGCCTATCATCATGAAATGAACATTGCCGTAATCAAAGGTATAATTTTCGGTTTTCCAGTTTTCGGGGCCGTTGTAAGCATATGAACCTCTGAACTGATTGTCAAAAAACTCCGCAGGCTCGGCATAGTATCTGCCAATCCCGTTTTTGTAGTCCCTGAATCCGCGGTTGTCATGGTTGCCGACAGCAAGCATAAGCGGAACATGCTCGATAACATCGGTCATTCCGCAGAACGAACCGTTCCACTGAACCTCGTGCTGTCCGCAGTCTGTTGTATCGCCTGCGCCGAGAATGAAGCGTGTATCGGGATGGTCTGCGAGAACCGTCTTAAGCACCCAGTTGAAATGTGAATAATCGGGCTTTTCGCATCCGCCCTTCTGCTGGTCCGATACGCAAATAAACTTGAACTTTGTAAGCTTTTCCGGCGCGGTTGTGAAATAATACTCCCCGCTTCTGTTTTCATCATCACCGCAGGTGTAGAAATACTTTGTATCGGGCTTAAGCTCTTTAAGCTTCGCCCAGTACATATTGCTGATGTCAATATCGCTTTCAAATACATCCGTTTCCGCGTCGCAGCGCAATGTTTCATCTGAATTCTCCGCACGGTAAAGCACATATCCGCACTTTACATCCGTGCTTGTGCGCCATGTGACATTCATCGTCGTTTCGGCATTGTCCGCAATGCTGATAAAAATATGGTCGGGCTTCGGCGTTGAGCCTCTGAACGGCTTCTCTCTCATTTTTTATCCTCCTCTGTTCTTTCCTCCGGCGGCAGAAGCTCTGCCGCGCTGAGAATAACCTCCGCATTTTTTCTTTCCTCTGACCTGCAGAGCGTTTTAAGTCTGCTCATCATTTCGACTGCTTCAACATGGTTTATATCGCATTTTGAATTAATCTTCGAAAGGAGTTTTTCGAACAAATCAAGTCCTTTTTCAAGATTTTCGGAATTGATATAGTTATCAAGCATGGCGCATATAAGTCTGCTCTGAAGCTTCAGCCCCTCGGCACCCATAAGCTTTGTATATCTGAAATACTTGATAAGGTCGTCGCCCGTGATTGTCTGCTTTCCCTCGGCAAGAATCAGAGTGAAATCGCCCTTGCCCTTATACTCAATCCGCTTGTCGACATCAAACTCAAGTCCGTTCATATAGTTGATTGCGAGAGCAAAGGTTTCCGCGGTAGATGCGGCATATTTTTCGATTTTTATTCCGAGCTTCTTTTCAACGGCGGTTTTCAGTCCCCTCTCTCCGCCTGTCTTAAGCTCGCTGAGATAATCGGCTCCGTCGGGGTCAACCGGCAGAACGCGGAAGGTTTTGTTGCCCATATCCGCCGCGGCAACAGCAATAAAATATATATCGCTCTGCGCACTGTCAGTGCAGTAAAGCAGGAAATTTCTGCAGCCGCTGATTTCTTCGGGGACATAAATCACCCCGTTATCGTCGGTCTGAGTAACTTCTTCGTTTTTTTTACCGTTAAGCAAATCCTTCAGTGAAAGATTATTATTCTTTATCATTACATATACCGAAACAGAACCGAAAACTAACAGAAAAGCGAGAAAGGCTGCAATAAATCTTAATGTGCTGCCTTTTTTGCTCTGTTTCTCCGTTTTAAACTGATGCTCTGAGTTAAACATTTTATCACATTCTTTTCAAAATTACTGTTGATTTTGCGTCCACATCGACAAGCGTTCCGCGGACATAGCTGTTGCCGAGCAAATCCTCGGCGTCGCTCCATTCTTCTCTGACATAATAGGTTATGGGGTGAATATTGCTGTTGGCAATAACAAGAATCGCTTCGTTATCCTTTTTGCGCGAGTATGCGGCGCAGCCTGCCACAGCAGAAAGGATTTCAAGCTTTCCGTCAGTGAAAACCGTGTTTTCGGTCCGGACTCTTCCGAGCTTTCTGTACCATACGGCAAGCTCGGCGTTCTCGTTTCCCCACGGGAAGCAGCAGCGGTTGAACGGGTCCTTGTAGCCCTGCATTCCCGCCTCATCGCCGTAATATATGCTCGGCACGCCCGGCAGAGTAAACTGAATCGCAGATGCCATTTTCAAAAGCTTTATTCCGTTCGTGTATTCTTCATCCGAAAGCCTGTGCGCACACTGCCAGTATCTGTCACGGTAAGCGCAGCTTTCGCCTGCAAGCGCCGTAATCGCTCTCATCGTATCGTGCGTCGCTATATGGTTCATCAGCACATCGAGAACCTCTTTGGGATAATTTTCGACAATTGACATTATCCGTGAATTAAACAGCTCCGCGCTGCCGTTACGGACAAAGTCAATAACCGCGTCAGCAAAGGGATAATTCATTACGCTGTCAAGCTGACCGCCCTGAAGATAACGGCGGCGTTTGCCGTAGCTTGACTTGTTCGACGCGTCCTCCCACACCTCGCCGAGTACAAGCGCGTCGCTTTTTTCAGCTTTGACAGCCTTTCTGAACGCGTCGAGAAATTCGTCGGGAAGCTCATCCGCAACATCGAGCCTCCAGCCCGAAGCTCCTGCGCGAAGCCATCTGCGCGCGATTCCGTCTTTGCCCGTGATGTATTCGATAAAGCCGGGATTTTCCTCGTTGACCTCAGGCAGAATTTTAATTCCCCACCATGATGTGTAATCGTCGGGCCACTCGTTGAACTTGTACCAGCTGAAATACTCTGACTCCTTTGACTGATACGCTCCCCCGGCGCCGTACCGCCCGTACTGATTGAAATACCTGCTGTCGTTTCCCGTATGGCTGAAAACGCCGTCAAGGATTATTCTTATATTTCTCTTTTCCGCCTCGGCGCACAGACTTTCAAGCTCCGCCTGCGTTCCGAGAACCGAATCAATTTTTGTGTAATCCGCCGTATCATAGCGGTGATTGCTCTGCGCCTCAAAAATCGGATTGAGATATATACAGGTAACGCCGAGCGATTCAAGATACGGGAGCTTCTGTTCAATTCCCTTTAAATCGCCGCCGAAATAGTCGTTGTTAAGCACTCTGCCGTTTTTATCGGGCTTCCAGTACGGCTCGCCGCCGGTATCGGAACGCATGATTCTGTCCCCGGGAACATTCTGCTTCTCTTCGCCCGAAGAATAAAAACGGTCGGGAAAAATCTGATAGATTATGCCGCCTTTAAGCCACTGAGGAGTTCTGAAATCCTTATCGTAAACCGACAGCTGCCAGTCCTCGCCGCTGTCGCCGATATTGCCGATTCCGTCACCCGCGTGAAAAATTCTGCTTGTACCCCACGGAGTATCGTATTCAAAATGGTATTCGTACAATCCGCATTTTTCCGCATGGAACTCAGCCTTCCACCATTCCTCGCCGTCGCCCTGCATGCAGTCCCACTGCATACCGATATATGTGCTGTCACAGCCGTCCTCCTTAATAACAAGCCGTGCCGCATTGCAGCAAAAATCACGGGGCAGAATGATTCTGAACACAGGCTTATCACCTGTTTTCACTGCCCCGAAAATACTTTTGTGATATTCATATCGTGAATTATACGGAATATACATGAATGATTATTCTCTCACATCACTGTTATTTCCGTTTTCGTCGACCTTGTCGGCAGGTACGGTTACCTGATTTTCAAAATATTTCTCGTCAATATCTGTTTTCTGAACCTCCGTTATCTCCTCGGACGGAACATACGGCTCCTCGGAAATTGTAAGAAGGGCATCTGTAAACAGAAAACCCGCAACCGCAACACAGATAAATATTACCGCAATAAATATGATTTTAAGCACAAACTGCCTTTTTGATGCTTTGTTTGTACTGTCAAAATTCTTTCTGTTATCACTGTACGACCTGCGGAACTCGGTAATGCTGCGCGGGCGTTTATTGTATTTGCGGTTGTCTTCCATAGTGTAACCTTCCATTATTTGATGGTTGAATAAGCTGATATTCAATCATATAATTTATTATATAAGTAATCACTGATTACATAATCTATTTCAGGAGTGTGAACCGAGTGGATATTCAGCCAATCGGCAGCAACAGATTTATTGTAGGCCTTACAAAAACAGACATGGAACAGCTTGACATTACATACGATTCAATGGACTATTCCAATATTGAAACCCGCCGTGTAATATGGACAATTCTTGACCGCGTGCGTCAGCGCACCGGCAGAGATGTTGACCCGTCGGGCAGTCTTATGATTGAAGCCGCGCCTGACAGCTCAGGCGGCTGTTTTCTTATGTTTACCGTACCCGCCGCGAGAAGAAGCACGGGAACGGTTATTTCAAAAAACGGTTCAACTCAGCTTTTTGAGTTTGACAGCTCCGACAATCTGATTGATTTCATAACCGCATCGGATTTCGGCGAAACGGAACACCGTCTGTTTACCGACGGAAGCAGATACAGACTTGAGCTTCCTGCCGAAAAGGCAATCTGCTGCCGCCGTCTGCTTGAGGAATACGGCAGATTCATAGGCAGGGACAGTCTGACTGCCGCCGCCACACATGAACACTGGAAAGAGCTTGAAAAATCAACCTCTGAGAGCTGAAATTACTGCAGCGGCGTCGTCCGCACCGAACACGGCACTGCCTGCAACAAGCACATCCGCGCCTGCCTTTATTGCTGTGGGCGCGGTTTCAAGGCTTATGCCGCCGTCAACCTGAATCTCAATATCAAGTCCCTCAGCCTCCGCCTTTGCACGGAGCTTTGAAACCTTTTCCATCATATCCGCCATGAATTTCTGACCGCCGAAGCCCGGCTCAACCGTCATAATCAGAACCATTGAGAGCTTGTCAAGATAAGGATAAACCTCCTCGACCGGAGTTTTCGGCTTAACAGTAAGTCCTGCCTTACAGCCGAGGGAAAGAATCTTATCAATCGTTTCCTGCACGGGCGAATCGCACTCAACATGGAAATTAATAATGTCAGCTCCCGCCTTCGCAAAATCCTCAGCGTATTTCAGCGGGTCGCTTATCATAAGATGACAGTCAAAAACCTTATCGGTACACTTGCGAAAGCATTTGACAACGGGCGCGCCGAAGGTGATATTCGGAACAAAATGTCCGTCCATAACATCTATATGAATATAGTCTGCCCCGCATTTGTCAATTCGCGCTACTTCCTCGCCGATTTTTGAAAAATCGCATGAAAGAATCGAAGGCGCAATTTTAATCATATATATCAGTTCCTTTTATAGCTGTATTTATAATATAATAACAATATTTATCCCGCAGGTCAAGATAAAAACCGAGGTTAGTGTGCGCTGTATCAAATTTTTATTGCTTCCTCTGTTTCGGTTGACTTTTTCATGTTAGTTTTATATAATAATATGATAGAAATAGATTGTCCTGTCGGAGGCGTTTGCAAATGGAACTTAAGGACAAAAAGGTACTTGTCATCGGGCTTGCGCGAAGCGGTATGGCGGCAATTAAGGTGCTGAAAAAGCTCGGCGCACAGATTACCCTTTCCGAAAGCAAGAAAAAGGAAGATATAAAGGAGCTTGACTTTCTTACCCAAAACGGAGTTGAAATCGTCGGTCAGAGCATGGATGTCTTTGAAAGAGACTTTGACCTCGTTATAAAAAATCCCGGCGTCCCGTTCAGAACTCCTATGATTGAACGGCTGAACGAGCGCGGTATCCCCGTAATAACCGAAATTGAGCTTGCGTATCAGGTTGCGAAGCCTCAGCACTACATCGCGATAACAGGCACAAACGGCAAAACAACAACAACCACTCTTGTTTACGATATTCTTTCCCGCGCTTTTCCCGGAAAAACGCATCTGTGCGGAAATATCGGCACTCCCCTTTGCGAGATTGTCACCGAAAACAGTCTTATGGAGGAAGAGGGACATTACATTGCCCTTGAAATTTCCAATTTCCAGCTGATTAACATTGACAGATTCCGTCCCGATGCCGCAGTAATAATAAATCTCACACCCGACCATGTTGATTTCATGGGCAGTCTTGACGCTTATTACAAGTCAAAGACGGAGGTATACCGCAATATGAGCGGCGACGATGTATTCCTGCTGAATATTGACGACCCCGTTATTGCGGAATATACAGAGCGTTATCCCGTAAAGTGCAAAACGCTCAGCTTCAGCATAAACAGCGAAGACGCAGACTGCGTAATAAAAGACGGCGGTATCTTTGTCAGGGACGAAAGGATTCTGCCTCTTGACGCCGTAAGAGTTGTCGGCAGACATAATCTTCAGAATGTTATTATTGCCGTTTCTGCCGCAAAGGCAATCGGGATAAGCAACGAAATAATCACAGACGCGGTAACGGCGTTCCGCGGAGTTGAACACAGAATCGAATTCGTCCGTGAAATAAACGGAATAAAATACTACAACGATTCCAAGGGTACGAATACAGACGCAACCATCACCGCGCTCAACGCATTCCCGAAGGGAGTTATTCTCCTTGTCGGCGGCTTTGAAAAAGGGCTGTCAATGGACGAAATGAAGAAGCACCTCGGCTGTGTAAAAAAGATTATCGGCTTCGGCGCATGTGGTCAGCGGCTTGTAAACGACCTTGTCGGAAGCAACGGCATTGTTGTCACAACGCTTGACGAGGCGGTTGCACAGGCAAATAAAATCGCAGAAAGCGGCGACACTGTTCTCCTCTCTCCCACAACAAGCTCGTTCGACCAGTACAGCTGCTTTGAGGAACGCGGAGACCACTTCAAAAAAATCGTAAATTCGCTTTGAGGACAGCTATGAACAATAAGTATATAGGCATATTTGATTCAGGCATGGGCGGACTGACTGTTGTTAAAGAGATTATTGAATCCATGCCGAATGAAAATATAATTTTTTTCGGCGATACCGCAAACATCCCGTACGGAATACACTCAAAGGAACGGATTACCGAATTTGTTCTGAACGATGTCAGATTTCTTTCGGGGTTTGACCTTAAGGCAATAGTCATCGCATGCAACACGGCGGACTGCGCCGCGCGTGAAAAAGTTGAGGAGCTTTATCCTCTGCCCGTTTTCGGAGTTGTGAAGCCTGCCGCAAAAAAAGCGGCGGAGGCTACGAAAAACAACAGAATCGGCGTAATCGCCACAATTGCAACCGTCAGCAGCGAAGCATACGAAAAAACCATCAGTGAGTTTAACCCGTCCGCAGAGGTGTTCAGCACCGCATGTCCCGCGCTTGTTCCTCTTATTGAGGACGGACATTTCAGAAAGGGCGACGAAGCAGTCGAAAGCGCTCTTGCGGAATATCTTCTTCCGCTTAAGAAGCAGGGAATCGACACCCTTGTACTCGGCTGCACCCACTATCCCCTGCTGTCCGATATTATTTCGGATATGCTGCCCGGTGTGAATATTATCAGCTCCTCGGCCGCTGAGGTTGAAGTGCTTAAAGGTGCGCTGAAGGGAAACGACATGCTTTCCGGTTCGGAGCGGGGCGATGTTAAATTCTTCGTAAGCGGAAACGCAGAGCGTTTTGAAAAGCTTGCAGAAACCGTTCTCGGCAAAAACGCAATGCAGGTCGAACACGCCGAAATATAAAATTTACATTGCATTGAAAAATTTTTCATATTGTGGTATTATAATCTATGTAAAAAAAGACGGAGGTGCTTTTATGAGTAACAAACCCGACAAAAAGAAAATAATCATCATTGCCGTTGCTGCATGTGTTGTAATCGCAGGCATTATCTTCGGCGTTCTGTTTTCAAACCGCAACGTAAAAGACCCGGGAAAGAAAAATGACGACCTCATTGACAAGGCTCCCGAAAACATTGCAATACTCAGCGACAAGGAAAAAACAACCGAAGCCGATGTTACCGCTATTACGGCAGGTACCGACAAGGACGGCAAGGTTGTTGACTCAAAGGGTATTGTCGATATCAGCGGTCACAAAATTTACGATACAGGCGAGAAGAATAAATCCGGCGAAACTATTTACACAACAGGTAAAAAAGCTTCCAACGGTCAGATTTTCTATACTCTGAACAAGGCGGACAGCTTCGGCAACCAGATTTATTATACGGGAACTTACGTTGACGGAAAGCTTCAGCTTACCAACACAGCCGAAACGCCCGACTACACAACAAACGACACACCGAAAAAGAACAATACAAATGTAACCACCACTACAACGACAACCGTCGGATACAAGAACATATCCAATATCACGATTACGGGTACAAAGGCGGATTACTACAGGTATTTCGGCGGCACGGGCGTTGATTCGTTCCGCTCGGTATGCGGCTGTAAGGACGGCGGCTTTGCCGCTATATGCCTTTCCGAATCCTATAACGGAGATTTTGAAGGTACAAGCAAGGACTGGTCAATACACTCCGCAATCGTTAAATATGATGCCTCGGGCAAGCTCGTATGGAAATATGTCGCAGGCGGCAACGGCCTTCTCTCTCTTGAGGACATAGCAGAGCTTGAAGACGGAACTCTTGTTGCCGTCGGTTCAACTGCGGCAACCGATACATCCGCTCCGCTTAATTCAGAGCTTACATCAAGTATCGTTATCAGAATGGATAAGAACGGCAAATGCATGTGGTCATACTCCTTCCCCGGTGATAAGGAGCAGTCAGGTGACTTTGCAGACTGCGTTGCCGCAACACCCGACGGCGGATTTGTTGTCGGCGGCAAGGCTGCTACGACAGGCGGCTTCTTCTCGGGTGAAAACGCCAACAGCGCATATATCTTCAAATTTGATAAAAACTGCAATATTAAATGGAGACGAACTCTTTCGGGTTCAAAATCCAATACCTTTGACGGTGTTTCCGTTGCGGAAAACGGCGATATCTATGCAACCTGCGTCACAACATCAACTGACGGAGATTTCGCGGCTCTTATAAAGGGCAAGGGAACAGCCAAGAACACGGTTCTTGTTAAGCTTGACAAGAACGGCAAGCTTGAATGGTCAAAGAATCTTGACGGCTCAGGCAACAGCGAGTTCAAATCTGTATGCGCCACGGAGGACGGCGGCTGCGTTGTTGCAGGCTCCTATACAATCAGCAAGAAGGCCGACGGAATATATTCTCACTCATACGGCAAGTCAGACTGCTATATAATCCGATACGACTCAAAGGGTAACGTATGCTGGGCAAAGAGCTTCGGCGGTTCTCAGAATGACCATGCCTTCGACGTAACGGAAATCAAGGGCGGCTTTGTCATTGCGGGAAATACACAGTCTGTTGACCTCAGCTTCACCGGCTGCGGAAACAACGGCGAGCAGGACGCATTCCTCATTTACCTCAACGAATCGGGCGAGCTTTCCTATGTTGAGACATACGGCGGCAAGGGTGCCGACCAGTTTGCAACCGTATGCACGCTTGCTGACGGCAGCATCGCCGCGGCAGGTACAACAAAGTCTATCGACGGTATATTCAAAGATTCGGGCGCATCCGGTCAGTTCAAGGCTTTCGCTGCAAAATTCACAGCAGCAACAAAGGATGCATCTGTGAAGAATTAAAAACTCAATAAGCATTATTAAAGGGGCTGCCGCATTCGGCACCCCCTTTTCTTCTGTCTTTTTAAAAAAAGCGGTTGAATTTTCACATACTTTATCTTATAATACTATCTGTAATTTTGTGCAAAGGAAGTATATTAATGAAATTAGGTATAGTAGGTCTGCCGAATGTCGGCAAGAGTACGCTTTTCAACGCTATCACAAACGCAGGGGCTCAGTCGGCAAACTATCCGTTCTGCACAATTGAGCCGAATGTCGGCGTTGTCGCAGTTCCCGACAGCAGAATTGATGCGCTTGCGGAAATGTACCATCCCGTAAAAATAACTCCCGCGGTTATCGAATTTGTTGATATCGCAGGTCTTGTAAAGGGTGCGTCCAAGGGCGAGGGCCTCGGCAACAAATTTCTTTCTCACATCCGCGAGGTTGACGCGATTATTCACGTTGTACGCTGCTTCGAAAATGACGACATCATTCACGTTGACGGAAGCGTTGACCCGGCAAGAGATATTGAAACAATTAATCTTGAGCTTATTTTCTCCGACATCGAAATGGTTGAACGCCGCCTTGACAGAAGCACAAAGGCAATGAAGGGCGACAAGGGACTCGCAAAGGAAGTTGAATTTCTCAAAAGGCTCAAGGCTCACCTTGAAGACGGCAAATCAGCACGAAGCATTGAATGTGACGACGATGAAAAGGCAATTATCGGCGATATCGCTCTGCTCACATCAAAGCCTGTTATCTACGCCTGCAACATGAGCGAGGACGATTTTGCAAACAATATCAACGAAAACGAAAGATTCAGGGCTGTCTGTGAAATTGCGAAGGAGGACGGTTCTCAGGTTCTTCCCATCTGCGCCGAGATGGAGGCGGAGATTGCGGGACTTGACAGGGAGGAAAAGGAAATGTTCCTTGCCGACCTCGGAATTGAGTGCGGCGGTCTTGACCTGCTTATTCAGCGCAGCTATGACCTTCTCGGTCTTATCTCATACCTGACCGCGGGTACGCCCGAGGTTCGTGCATGGACAATCAAAAAAGGTACAAAGGCTCCTCAGGCGGCAGGTAAAATTCATTCCGACTTTGAAAAGGGCTTTATCCGCGCCGAGGTTATCAGCTTTGAAAATCTTATGGAGCAGGGTTCTCTTGCGGCCGCGAGAGAAAAGGGTCTTATCCGTTCCGAAGGCAAGGAATATGTCATGAAGGACGGAGACATTGTTCACTTCCTGTTCAACGTATAATATACTAAAGAAAAAGCGCAGTCAGCTGACTGCGCTTAATTTTTGACAAAGTATAAATTCATTTTACAGACCGACACGGGACAATAAAAACGGTCCCGAGTTTTTTTATTCCACTCCGCGGTAAAAAAGTCCGCGCGTAAATTCGCCGTGCGGCTTGCCCGACTTAAGATATGCATTGATAATTTCCGCACACCTTTCACTGCTTTCGTCAGTAAAATACAGAAGCATGAAATCCATGCCGCGGATTTCAGAAAGTCTGTCTGCCATAAACACAGGCACGGAATTGAGAATCTCGCTTGCGCCCGAATGACAGTCTATCGGGAATTCCACTCCCCTGCGGTCAATAAGCCTGCCCGTGCGTCTGCATTCCGCGCAGGTTTTTCCGTTGCGCTGCGGACAGTTCCGCGTGAGCATAAGCGGAAGCCTGCCGTATGCAAAAATGCCCCTCGGAGAGTCACAGCCGATTGACTGAGCCTGTGACAAGGTAAGCTCTGCGGAAAGCAGAATTCTGTTAACTCCGAGTTTTTCAAGAACCGAAACGGAATGAGAATTGAAAACATTCGAGCCGAAAAAGGCGTTTGCCTTAAGTCCTGCGCGCTGAATAAGTGCAATTCCGTCAAGCGTTCCCGCCCATGCCTCGGTTATACCGTATTCCCTTGCGGCGAGAAGCTGTCTGAATATTTTCTCATCCGCGCCGAAAATTCCGCGCGGAACCTCAACGCTCACGCGGGATGAGCGCTTCACCTTCCGTTCATCCCCGAGCGGAACAATAATCTGTTCAATATTATCCCAATTTTCGGGAACGGCTTCAACATTCGCAAACCGGCATATCAGCCGCTTTTTTCCGCCGTTATGAGGCTTGTGCGAAATGTATTCGTAATTATACTCTTTAGCCGCCTCAGCAGGATTATCAAGCTTTTCAAGCACATCGCGCCTTAATTTATTAAGCTCCGATACTGGAATAAACACGCCGTCGTCAAGCTCGATATCAATATCTCCCGCGTAAAATCTTGTTCCTCCGCATTTTTCAAGCTGAGCCTTTACGCCCTCGGCAGAAGTCGCCTTGTTCACGGCAGGCTGAGGCTGAACCTCGCTTTCAGCATATACGTTTTTCCCGTCTGCCTGCGCGGCAAGCGAAACCGGCTCGCCGAGAACACCCGTGAACGCAAAATCAACACGGCTGTCGGCAGTTTCTTTTTCATACAGCTTTGCCAGCTTTTTCAGCACAGGCGCGGCGGCGGTAACATCGTCCTTCTGCCTTGTGCCGAACATGTCAAGCCCGAGCTTGTTTTTATAATACCCGTCGGTAAAGCCCGAACGTGAAAAAACGCTTCTCAAATCCGACCTGAGTTCAGTATCGTTAATTCCGTCAACGCTGTTGCGGCAGGCCTTCACAGCCGCGGCAACATATTCAGGGCGTTTCATTCTGCCCTCAATTTTGAAAGAGCATACGCCCGCCTCCGACATTTCTTTTATATAATCGACAAGCGATAAATCCTTAAGGCTCAGATCGTGACCCGTTCCGTACTGTACTCCGAAGGGCAGACGGCACGGCTGAGCGCACGCGCCGCGGTTTCCGCTGCGTGAACCGAGAACCGCGCTGAAATAACACTGTCCCGAAACGCACATACATAGCGCTCCGTGAACGAAGCATTCAAGCTCAACCGGAGAATCCGCACAGAGTCTTTTTATTTCATCCTTTGACATTTCGCGCGGCAGAACCGCACGGGTAAAGCCGAGCTTTTTCAGAAGCTTCAGTCCGTCGGGCGTCTGCACGGACATCTGTGTTGAGGCGTGCATAGGCATATCGGGGGCGGTGCGGTGAATAATGTCTGCAAGTCCGATATCCTGCACAATAACCGCGTCAACACCTGCTTCACAAGCAAGACGGACGGCATCCTGCGCTTCTTCAAGCTCGCCGTCCGACACAAGCGTATTGAGCGTAAGATGAACCCTTACGCCGTGCTTATGGCAGTAATCAACCGCATTTTTAAGCCCGTCCGCGTCGAAATTATCGGCACTGCGGCGGGCATTAAATGACTGTATTCCGAGATAAACCGCGTCTGCGCCGCTTCTGACAGCGGCGACAAGTGACTCCTGAGAGCCTGCGGGTGCAAGAATTTCAATACTCATTTTTTATCGTTTTCCTCAAGACTTCTTCTGATGCTTCTCAAATCCCTTGTCATGCGCTCAACCTCGCGCCGCGACATTTCCGCATCTGTTTTTGCACGGGCCGAATCCTCCATATAAACCTGAATCTGAGTTTTAAGATAATCCGCGTTTTTATCCGCCTTGCGGTATTTATCCGCATAATCAAGAGCGCAAAGTACTGCCGCCTGAACCTGAGAAAGCCTCGGATGACTGCGAAGCAGCTCTGTAATATTCTCGTCAAGCTCTTCACCGAGATTTTTCATATAGGCAACATCCTCGTCGGTTGAAAGATGATAATCCAGTCCGCCGATAGTAAGTCTTATCTTATTGTTTTCCATACTTTTACCTCCGCAATAAACGCCGATTTTTAAAAGACGCAAATCAGAAGAAACACTTCTGTTTATAACATGGTGCTATTATACTATATAATTTTCGATTTGAAAAGAATTTTTTTCAAAACTGTTGATTTCTTCTGCTGATTTTGCCGAATAAACACTGTGCGCCTTATTTTTGTTTGACTTTTCCCGTTTTATTTGATAAAATATTAATCTAAAAACTTACGGAGGTATTATAAAAATGAAAAAGATTCTTGCAATTATCATGGCTGCTGTTATGCTCATGACCTGCGGCGTTGTTTCTTTCGCAGGCGACAATGACACGCAGCTTCAGTTCAGGGACGGCAAATTTAAGATTCTCGCTCTTGCCGATGTTCAGGACGGATATCCGCTTTATGACGATGTTATCGTATTCATGAACGAGGCAATCGAAAAGACTAATCCCGACCTTGTTATTTTCCTCGGCGACAATGTTATGAGCGCAGAAACAGAGGAAGAGTACTGGCTCGGTTACGACCAGATGCTTGCTCCCTGCGTTGACCACGGTGTTCCCTTCACATTTGTATTCGGCAATCACGATGACGAATCAGCTCCCACAATCTCAAAGGAGCAGATGCTTGAAAAGTATCAGAGCTATGAAGGCTGCCTTGCATACGACGCAGACCCCGCGCTTCACGGCTGCGCAACTCACAACCTTGAGGTTCTTTCGTCTGACGGTTCTCACACAGCATATAACCTCTGGCTTATGGACAGCGGCGACTATGCCTCAACGGAAAACGGAAGCCATTACGACTGCGTCCGTGCCGACCAGATAGCATGGTATGAAGCAACAAGCAAGGCTCTTGAAGAAAAGGAAGGTCAGCTTGTTCCCTCAATGATGTTCCAGCACATTGTTCCCGCTGATGTTGCACAGCAGGTTATGATTACTCTCCCCTTCCATATCGGCAAGCTCGGCAAGTATGACATGGAGGACGGCACATCAATCACATATCTTCCCAATATTTTCGGATTTGAGTCAGGTCTTATTGAAGAAGCTCCCTGCCCGTCAACAGAGAATGAGGGCCAGTGGGATTCGCTTGTCGCACGCGGCGATGTCAGGGCTATGTTCTTCGGTCACGACCATGTAAACACATACAAGGCAAACGTCAGGGGTGTTGACGCTGTCAATGTTCCCGGCGCAACCTACAGCTCATATTCAAGCTACATTCACCAGGGCGCAGTTCTTCTCACCCTTGATGAGGAAAACCTTGATACATATGAGATGGAAATGATTTATTCAAACGTACTCGCTCTTGAGGACGGTTCTCAGCTTCCCGGTATGGAGCGTTCAAAGGCTGACTACGGCTTCTCCCGTTTCCTCAGCATCTTTGTTAAGATTCTCCTTACTCCCTTCAAGGCAATCGCAAATATTTTCGGTAAAATCATTTACTGATTGAAGCATTGATACAGGAGAGATGATAATGAAAAAATTTCTTGCACTTATTCTTGCTGTAATCGCTGTTATGTCCTTTATGCTTATCCCCGTAAGCGCAGAGGAAGAGAAAACAGTTGCCGACATATGGGTAATTACCATGCCCGCAAAAACGGAATACACCAAGGGAGAAAAAATCGACCTTACGGGTATTGAAATGGGTGTTGCTTATACAGACGGTTCCTCGGAGATTGTTACCGAAGGAATTGAGGCAAGCGTAACGGTATTCAATCAGAAGGGCAGCATTCCCGTTACACTCACCTATAAGGGTGAGCCCGAAGTCCTGACCTTCCATGTTGATTACAGCATATGGCAGAAAATAGGTTCAATCTTCGCTTTCCTTATAAGCTTCTTCGCAATTACCGCAAAGAACATTCTTGCATGGTTCTGATTAAACATAATTAAATCAATCGGTGCTTTCATTCGTGAAGGCACCGATTTTTGCTTAAACTTTTCAAAATTCTTTCTGTTTTTATTTGAAAAATTTCCGTAAGTATGTATAATATAGAATGAAAAAGAGGGACATCAAATGAAAAACAGGAACTTCATCATACTCTGGATACGCGATGCGCTTTTTGCGGCGGCGGCTTCGCTGACATCTGCATCCGTGCTTTCGGGATTCCTTGTCTATACGGGAATAAAAGAGGATAAAATCAGCTTTTACCTTGCGGCTGTGCCGTTTGTCAATCTTACGGTATCGCTGCTGTTTTCTTCCGTTACGGCAAGAGCAAAAAAGACAATACCGGTTTACTCTGCGCTGTGCCTTGTATCGGGCGTGCTGACAGGACTTTACGCCCTGCTTTTCGGTGCCGCAGGCGGTCAGATAATGTATCTTTTCCTTATGGTACTCGGCTGTCTTGTTTCAGCGGTAACGGCGATAAGGAATATCTTCGACTATAAAATCCCCTGCGAGGTCATGAAGCTTGACGATTACTCGATGTATGTTTCGGGCTGCGGAATTGTAGGCGGCGTATCGGGACTGGCCGCAGGCGCATTGCTTTCACTGAGCTATAAGCATTTTTCGTTCACCGCGGTTACCTGCGGCGCATATATCGCGGCGGGAATCTGTTACATTACAGCCGGATTCATAAACAAAGCTCTGAAAAAAATCACGGTTGAAAAATCGGATAAGGCTGAGGAAAAATCAGCGGGCACTCTGCGTGATTTGTTTAAGGACCGCACGTTTAAAATCCTGCTTCTGCCGAATTTTATCCGCGGTATCGGCATGGCTGTTGTGCCGATGATAGCTCTGCTCGCAATTAACAGCAGGGTTATAACCGAAACCGACGGCGCGACGGTGACGGTGTTCACATACCTCGCCACTCTTGTCAGCTGCATCGTTTATGTTTATCTTGCGAGACGAATAGGCGTCGCAAAGCTGTGCGCTCTCGGAGCTGTGCTTTTCTGCTTCCTTGTTCCCGCATTTTCGGGAGGAAAAACGGTCTTCTACATCTGCTATACCGTTTCATACGCAGGCTATTACATAATCAACAATGCCGTACCCGACCTTGTTTACAGAAATATCAATCCCGACATGATGAGTATTTTTCACACATGGCGGCTTGCGCTGTCCACAATAGGCACTACAGCGGCAACGGCTGTTATCGGAAAGCTTATCGGTACAGTTTCACCGCTCTGGGTTCTGCTTATCGGAGCGGCTGCACACATAATCTGCGTAACGGCATACTATGCTGTTTTCAAAAACAATAAAATCAAAAATTAAATCCGGAGGTACGCTTATGTCAGAATTTACATACAGGGACAACAGATTCCTGCTTGACGGGCAGGAGTATACAGTCATTTCGGGCGCGATGCATTATTTCCGCATTCCGCGCGAATACTGGCGCGACAGACTGCAGAAGCTGAAAGAATGCGGCTTCAACACGCTTGAAACCTATACCTGCTGGAATCTGCATGAGCCGCAGGAGGGTGTGTTTGATTTTTCGGGCATGCTCGACCTTGAGGCATATATTGACATTGCCGCGGAAATGGGACTGAATGTCATTCTCCGTCCGGGTCCGTATATCTGCGCCGAGTGGGAATTCGGAGGTCTGCCCGCATGGCTGCTGAATTATAAGGATATGGATATCCGCTGCAACGATGAGGTCTTTATCTCAAAGGTTGAGCGATATTATAAAGAGCTGCTTCGCCGCATCGTGCCGAAGCTCTGTACCAACGGCGGCAACATTATCATGATGCAGATTGAAAACGAGTACGGCAGCTACGGCGATGACCACGAATACATGCAGAAAATTGCCGATATCTATATCGAAAACGGCGTTGACTGTCAGCTTTACACCTCCGACGGCGCAGGCTATTCCATGCTTTCGGGCGGCACGCTCCCGCAGTATCCCTGCGTTGCGAATTTCGGCTCAAGACCTATGGAAAACTTCGAAGTGCTTGACGATTTCCGTCCCAATCAGCCGAAGATGTGCGGCGAATACTGGTGCGGATGGTTTGATCACTGGTATGAAGAGCATCATGTCCGCGACGCGAAGGAGCTTGCAGGTCTTTTCAAGGACATGATTGACGCAGGCGCTTCGCTTAATTTCTACATGTTCCACGGCGGTACAAATTTCGGATTCATGAACGGCGCAAATTATTACGACAGATATGAACCGACAGTAACAAGCTACGATTACAACGCTCTTCTTTCCGAGGCAGGCGACCTCACGCCCGCATATTATGAGGTCAGAAAGATGATAGAAGACCTCAACGGTGAAAAGCTCCCCGAGCTGACCGTTAAAAATTCAAAGAAAGCAGCATACGGCAAGCTTAAGCTTACGGAAAGATGCTCGGTTTTTGACGCGCTGAAGAATATTTCCGCCCCCGTTCACACTGCCGCGCCGAAATTCATGGAGGACATTAAACAGTATTACGGCTACACGCTTTATTCAACGGAGCTTGTCGGCCCACTTGACACAAAGGAGCTTATCTTTGACGCGTGCCATGACAGAGCGATTGTTTACCTCAACGGAAAATACATGGGATATCATGAGCGCACACGCCATGCGGACAAAATTGAAATCGGTCTCGGCAAGGGTGAAACCGTAAGACTTGACATTCTTTGCGAAAACATGGGCAGAGTCAACTACGGCCCGAAGATTATGGACAGAAAAGGTCTTAAGGGCATCCGCTTCGGACTTGAATATCACTTCGGCTGGGATATGTATCCCCTTCCGATGAACAATCTTGACAAGCTCGAATTTGAGCCTGCCGAGGGCGAAACCGATACAGCCTCTTTCTTCAGAGGTTATCTTGATATTGACGGTGAGCCGGATGATACATTTATCAGACTTGACGGTTTTCACAAGGGCGTTGTTTTTGTAAACGGCTTCAACCTCGGAAGATATTACAACGACGCAGGTCCACAGAAAACGCTCTACTGCCCCGCACCCATGCTCAGAAGCGGCAAAAATGAGATAACCGTTTTTGAATCCGATTCCGTCCGGGATGAAACAATCGAATTTACCGATACTCCCGAGTTGGGATAAATCCGGATACCCGTATACAACCCGATGCAGCTCTGTGCGTCGGGTTCTTTTTATGCTGCTGCTGAATAAAATCCATGTAAATGTAATAAAATATTATGAATTTGTTAAATTTTAGAAAAGGGGTTGATTTTTTACTCAAAAGCGGCTAAAATAGATTTAGCACTCAAACAAAGAGAGTGCCAAATTACATTAATACTTATTTTTCATAGGAGGCATTTTTATGAACATCAGACCACTTGCAGACCGTGTTGTAGTTAAGCTCGTTGAGCTTGAGGAAACAACTCAGAGCGGCATCATCCTTGCAGCAGCTGCAAAGGAAAAGCCCCAGGTTGCGGAAGTTCTTGCAGTCGGCCCCGGCGGACTCGTTGACGGCAATCAGGTTGAAATGTATGTCAAGGTCGGCGACAAGGTAATCACAAGCAAATACTCAGGCACAGAGGTCAAGCTCAACAAGGAAGAATACATTATTGTTAAGCAGAGCGACATTCTTGCTGTTGTTGAATAAGGGAGGAACTCATCATTATGGCTAAGCAGATTATTTACGGCGAGGAAGCTCGCAAGGCATTACAGAACGGTATCGACAAGCTTGCAGATACAGTTAAAATCACACTCGGACCCAAGGGCAGAAACGTTGTTCTTGATAAGAAATACGGCTCTCCCCTCATCACAAACGACGGTGTTACAATCGCAAAGGACATCGAGCTTGAGGACGCTTTTGAAAACATGGGCGCACAGCTCGTTAAGGAAGTTGCCACAAAGACAAACGATGTTGCAGGCGACGGCACAACAACAGCTACTCTTCTTGCACAGGCACTTGTTAACGAGGGCATGAAGAACGTTGCCGCAGGCGCAAATCCGATGGTAGTCAAGAAGGGCATCAAGAACGCTGTTGACGCAGCTGTTGAGGCAGTCAAGGGCAACTCCAAGCCTGTTACATCCTCAAACGATATCGCCCGTGTTGCAGCTATCTCCGCAGCTGACGAGGACATCGGCAAGATTATCGCCGAGGCAATGGAAAAGGTAAGCACAGACGGCGTTATCACAGTTGAGGAATCCAAGACTGCAGTTACAGATTCCGACATTGTTGAGGGTATGCAGTTTGACCGCGGTTACATCTCACCCTACATGGTAACCGATACAGATAAGATGGAAGCTGTTATTGACGACGCATTCATCCTTATCACAGACAAGAAAATCTCCAACATTCAGGAAATCCTTCCCCTTCTTGAGCAGATTCTCAAGGGCGGCAAGAAGCTCGTTATCATCGCTGAGGATGTTGAGGGCGAGGCTCTTTCAACTCTCCTTGTAAACAAGCTCCGCGGCACATTCACATGTGTTGCTGTCAAGGCTCCCGGTTTCGGCGACAGACGCAAGGATATGCTCCGCGATATCGCTATTCTCACAGGCGGCGAGGTAATCACATCCGAACTCGGTCTTGAACTCAGCGAGACAACAATCGACCAGCTCGGTCAGGCACGTCAGGTTAAGATTTCCAAGGAAAATACGATCATCGTTGACGGCGCCGGCAACAAGGACGAAATCAAGTCAAGAATCACTCAGATTAAGGCTAATATCGAAACCTCCACATCGGAATTCGATAAGGAAAAGCTTCAGGAAAGACTTGCCAAGCTTGCAGGCGGCGTGGCGGTTATCCGCGTAGGCGCTGCAACAGAAACAGAAATGAAAGAAAAGAAGCTCCGCATCGAGGACGCTCTTGCAGCTACAAAGGCAGCTGTTGAAGAGGGTACGGTTGCAGGCGGCGGCGTTGCACTTCTTAACGCTGTTCCCGCAGTTAAGGCTCTCCTTGACGCAACAGAGGACGCTGACGAAAAGACAGGCATCAAGATTGTTCTTAAGGCTCTTGAAGCTCCCGCTCGTCAGATTGCTTCAAACGCAGGTCTTGAGGGTTCGGTTATCGTTAACTCAATCATGACATGCGGCAAGACAGGCTACGGCTACAACTTCGCAACAGGCGATTTTGTTGACATGTTCGAGGCAGGAATCCTTGACCCCACAAAGGTTACACGTTCAGCTCTTGAAAACGCATCAAGCGTAGCAGCTATGGTTCTTACAACAGAATCACTCGTTGCCGATAAGCCCGACCCGGCAGCAGACGCAGCAGCTGCAGCCGCAATGGCAGCAGGTCAGGCAGGCGGAATGTATTAATCAATCCCGCTCCAAGCGAATAAAATGTGCCCCGTGAGTTTCCTCACGGGGCTTCGCTTTTACCTTGAACTGTTTTATTTTGCTGCGTTTGCTGACGGAGTGAAGTTAATCATTGAACCGCCGTTTCCCGTAACCTGAGGAAGAACACCGTTCCACTTTTCAACCTTGTTGTACTCAATGATATCGGCTGTAAGCGAATCGTCAAGCTTCTTGTTTGCATCTGCCTCGGCCTCAGCCTTGATGCGGATTGTTTCCGCGTTTGCTTCTGCATTTTTGATGGCTGTCTGCTTTTCCGTTTCTGCTTTGAGAAGCTTCTGCTGTGCAACCTGCTTTTCTTCAATCGCTGTTATAAACGCTTCGGAGAAGTCGAAGTTAATGATGTTGACATCCGTTACATACAAACCAATTCCGTTCAGCTTTTCGTTAAGTCCTTCAACAAGTCCGTCAGAAATCAGCGCACGGTTCGTGACACTTTCCTCTGCTGTGTACTTGGCTGTAATGGCTTTAAGAACCTCATTGACCGCGGGAACAACAAGTACGTTTTCATAGTCTGCGCCGATATTCTTATAGATGCTGTTTGATTTTTTGGTATCAACACGGTAGTTGATTGCGAGTGTTGTTGCAACCGTCTGAAGGTCCTTTGAAAACGCTTCGGTTTCAACCTCGAGCTTAACAATACGGTTATCAATTTTTACAACCTTCTGAATAAAAGGCGCCTTGAAGTGAACACCTTCCTGAAGCACACCCTCTTTAACCTTACCGAGGGTAACAATTACGCCCGTGTGTCCCGCCTCGACAATAGAAACAGAGTTTGCAAGAATAAAAATAATAAGAACAACGGGTATTATTATTGCTGTGATTTTCTTAACATTATAATTCATATTAACTTTCCTTTCTTTTACAGGTTTTCTTTCATTTTGCTGAAATACAGGTCAGCTTCCTGTTTTAATCTGCCTGAAATATGCGCGTACACCATAACCAGAAGAGCCGATTCAAGTCTTTCCTTTGCTCTGCTGTCAGGCCCGACATATTCCGCAATTACATCTTCAACTGTTTTCTTTGCTTCCTCCTTATTGAAGCCCATGTTATCCATGCGTCCGATTATTTCGCACAGATAGTCATACAGCTGCTCCTCGGAGATAATATCGTCGCTTTCGTCATCGGGGTCGCCGTTCACCATTTTCATCATTTCGCCTATGCGGTCAATCTGCATACAGTCCCTCAGAGATGAAATCAGAAGTATTCGTGCAAGCTGGCGTGAAAAGTACTTTTTCTGTATCGGGTGCGCAACAAAACCGCGTTTGACCCAATTCTGCACAGTTGAGACCTCAAGCCCCGTTATAGCACATACCTGACTCAGAGTAAGACCGTTGGCAACTTCTATCATAGGCCGGAACATTGAAAACATTCCGTCGTTTCCCGTGTACGGAAGAACCGTTCCCGGTACAAGCTTACGCTGCATCATCATCGCTCCCTTTCTTAAGTTTTCTTGATTATATCACAGGTTCATATGACTGTCAATAGTTTTTTTAAAAATTTTTTCATCGCCCCTGCATGTCTGACATCAATAACAGCATGTCATTCTGAACGAAGTGAAGAATCTCAGCCTGCCGTTTTTGAGATTCTTCGTCGTTCCTCCTCAGAATGACAACGATTTATTTATATACTAAAATAAAAAAGTCATCCTGAGCCAGCGAAGAATCTCAATTGAAATATGTTTTGAATCTTCGTCACATCTTCTCAGGATGACATTGCTTTTATTTTTTATTAAGCGGGCTTGTGTGCCAGATATCGCGTGCATATTCATTGATTGCACGGTCGCAGGCGAAAATTCCGGCTCCTGCGACATTCATCAGCGACATTCTGTTCCATGTCTCACGGTCAGCAAAGAGCTGCTCCGCCTTCTGCTGTGCGTTCTTGTAATCCGCAAAATCGGCAAGGACCATATACGGGTCATGATGAACAATTGTGCTTCCGATTTCAGGGAATGCTTTGCCGCTGATTCCGTTATTGATGAAATCAACAACCTTTCTGATATCGGCGTTGTTCTGATAATAATTCATGGGCGTATAGCCGTTCTGCTTAAGGGCGTTGACCTCGGGCGTACTCATACCGAAAATAATAATATTGTCAGCGCCGACTGCGTCATATATTTCAACATTCGCGCCGTCCATTGTGCCGAGAGTAACCGCACCGTTAATCATAAGCTTCATGTTGCCCGTACCGCTTGCTTCGGTACCCGAAAGAGAAATCTGTTCGCTGATATCGGCGGCAGGCATAAGATTTTCAGCCATTGTAACATTGTAATCCTCAAGATAAACAACCTTGAGTCTGCCTCTTACATCCGGGTCGTTGTTGATAAGGTCGCCGAGAGCGCAGATAAAGCTGATGATTTTCTTTGCCATGAAGTAACCCGAAGCCGCTTTTGCCGCAAAAATATAAGTGTGCGGTGTGAAATCTCCGTCGGGATTCTCCTTTATGGCAAGATACTTTGAAAGAATCTGGAACGCGTTCAGATGCTGACGCTTGTATTCGTGGAGGCGCTTAACCTGCACATCAAAAATCGAATTCGGGTCAAGCTCAACGCCGTTTGTTTTTCTGACGATTTCCGCAATTTTCTGCTTGTTATGGAGCTTGATTGTTTCCATTTCCTTAAGCACCTGCGAATCTGTTGCATATGCCTTAAGCTTTTCAAGCTGTGCGCCGTCATAGATAAACTTATCGCCTATAAGGTCGGTGATAAGCTTTGTCAGCTCGGGATTTGACTGACAGAGCCAGCGGCGGTGCGCAATACCGTTTGTAACATTCTTGAACTTGTCGGGAGTCAGCGTGTAGAAATCCTTGAAAACGCTTTCCTTGAGGATTTCGGAATGAAGCGCCGAAACGCCGTTTATGCTGTGCGAGCCTGCAACTGACATATTAGCCATGCGGATAACGCCGTTGGAAACGATAGCCATTCTTTCAACCTTGGCGGCATCGCCAGTTGAAGACCATACGAAGCTGCGGAAGCGGTTGTCAATTTCTTTCGTGATTTCATAGATTCTCGGAAGCAGACGCTTGAACAGGTCCTCCGGCCAGCACTCAAGTGCTTCTGCCATAACCGTGTGATTTGTATAAGCAACTGTATCGGTTACAATCTTCCATGCCTCGTCCCAGCCATAGCCGCATTCGTCAAGAAGAATACGCATAAGCTCGGGAATCGCAAGAGTGGGATGGGTGTCATTGATGTGAATCGCGATTTTTTCCGCAAGGTTGTCAATTCTGCCGTAAATGTGCAGATGGTTGTTGATAATATCCTGAATCGATGCAGAAACAAGGAAATACTGCTGTCTTAAGCGCAGACTCTTTCCCTCGGGATGATTGTCAGAGGGATAAAGCACCTTGCTGATAACCTCAGCCATAGCGTTCTGCTCCATAGCGCGCATATAGTCGCCCTGATTGAACATATCCATATCAAGGCCGGGAGCCTTTGCGCTCCACAGACGGAGTACGCTTATGCCCTTGCCGTCTTTGCCTGCAACATACATATCAAACGGAACAGCTTTGACCGTCTTATAGTCGCGGTGTTCAACGTGGTGATACTGCTCATACCACGCTTCCTCAACCCAGCCTTCAAAACGTACATCTACCGACTCCTGCTCACGGGGAACAAGCCATACATCACCGCCCGGGAGCCAGAAATCAGGCATCTCGGTCTGCCAGCCATCAACAAGCTTCTGCTTGAAAATACCGTATTCGTAAAGGATTGTGTAGCCCTTTGAAAAATAGCCCTGCGTTGCAAGTCCGTCAAGATAGCAGGCGGCAAGTCTGCCGAGACCGCCGTTGCCGAGACCTGCGTCAGGCTCACAGTCATAAAGGTTTTCAAGCTTTATTCCGAAATCCTTAAGTGCGGACTCCATTGTTTTGGTCAGATTAAGGTTGTAAAGGTTGTTCTTGAGCGAACGGCCCATGAGAAATTCCATGCAGAGATAGTAAACCTTTTTTGAATCGGATTTCTTCGACTGCTCATGAAATTCCTTTCTGCCCTGCATCATCATTTCGCGAAGGATGAGAGCAACCGCTTTGTAATAATGCTCATATGTCGCTTCATCGGGCGTTACACCGAAAAAGTGAGAAAGCTTATTTTCAATCAGCTCCTTCGCTTCCTTTTTTGTCAGCTTGTAATTCATATTAATACCTCCACGGGTTAAAACTTATATTCTGTTTTAATTCTATACCAAATCATGCAAAAATACAACAGCAAAAGGCTACTTGTTAGAAGAAATATAGCGCCTTATATTTATTGATTTTGACGAAAATCGGACTAATATATTCATAATTGGAAAATAAAACTGTAAGTTTACACAAAAATCAGATAATATCTTGCTGTAATGAATTAAAGGTTAGCGGCGGAGTACCTCCTCGTGTTCACCGTGTTGGCAATAATCAAATTTCCGTTGCAGTGCGCGGGCAGGTATATTTTTCTCGGAATGTCAGGGACGCCATTCTCTACGAATTGTATAGTTATTCCGTCGGCATGGTAGGGCAAGGGCTCTGCTCTTGCCGCCAAAGGCGTAAGCCTTTGCAATTCTGCTCTCGAAATTCCTTGCGGAATTTTGGGCAGGAGCAGAACCCCTGCCCTACATAGTTCTTTTTATATTCATCTCAACAAATTATAATTTGTCGCCGTACCAACTGCTCGCGCAGGGTAACAGAATTCTGATAATTGCCTGCCCGGCGAACAACCGCAGGTACTGCGGCAAACTATAATTTAAAATTATTATACCCGAACTAAGAGCTGTTTAATCACAATATTTTATTGCTTTATTATACAAAATATGATAAGCTTTTCAAGGTGAAAATTTTACAGAAACGGTGATAATATGAAAATTTATGTAATGCGTCACGGCAGAACAGATGACAATGACAAACAGATTTTCAACGGACGCAATGACGAGGACATAAACGAAACGGGAATTGCGCAGGCAACGGCTGCACGCGAGGTATACGAAAAGCTTGACATTGATCTTATTGTCTGCTCCCCTATGCTGCGCACGCGTCACACCGCGGCAATCGTCAACACAAAAAATCTGCCGGTAATCTATGACGAGCGGCTTATCGAACGCGATACAGGCGAGCTGACAGGCAGAAGCGTTGAAGGAGATTTCCGCGACACATACTGGAATTATTATTCCAACGAACTGGATGTCGAGCATGTTAAAGAACTGTTTGACCGTGTTCACCCTGTAATAGATGAAATCAGAGAAAAGTATTCCGACAAAAATGTTATGATTGTAACTCACAACGGAGTTGCACGCTCAATATACGCCTATTTCAACGGCATTCCCGAAGACGGAAACATGCTTGCCGTCGGAGCGCTGAAAAACTGTCAGATAACCGAATATAACGCATAACGAAGGGGCTGTCGCATTCAGATGCAGAAAGCGTTTTCTTCGGCCCGAAGCAAAGGCGATACCGCGAGAGGGCGAAAAAACGTTTAGAAAAAGCATTAATTATACCATTTTAAAGTAAAAAGCAGTTTTAAGATTATCAGAAATCGATTTTTCTTAAAACTGCTTATTTTTTATTGTTTCGCTTTTTCGGTCTGCGCTAAATGCGACAGTCCCCTTTTCTTATATAAGATAATTTACAAGATAATGCTCCGTTCCGCCCAGCTCATACTTATGTCTTTCGGTTCCGCGGGACATATCGGTAATCATGTCCGTTCCCTTGCCGTCAGCGTAAAGAATATCTCTGAAATAACGGAAATACGCCGTTCTGCCGGGGGTGTAATAGCTGTATTCCTCATCAAAGCACACGATGATATTGCGCCAGATATTTGTACCCTCCATAATTCCGTAAATGAATCCGATTTTCTTCCCGCCGTTGTATATTCCTATCATGTAGCTGTCGGGATTGTTAACCATGTTATAGATGATATAGTTGAATTTTTCAAGACCCGCCTTAAGATTATCGTTGTATTTCTTGTTGAAATACTTATAAACGGAGTTTTTCAGCCCGTCTTTTTTCAGGTCGATAACATTCTTATTAACTGAACGTCCGAGATAAATTGCAAAAAATTCCTTTGCCTCATCCTCGGAAACGGTTCTGTGTTCCTGAATATGAATTTCCGTTTCCGTTTTGTTTTCACGGTTGAATGCCTTGCGGATATTCTGACGCGAATACTTCGTCATTGTCCTGTGAAATTCCTCAAAGCTGTCATGCGGCAGGGTCTGAACGCATATTGTTTTTCCCGTTGACTTTCCGGGATATTTCCCGTCAAGATATTTCTGAAACGCGTTGCCCTCGCGTACAAACATGAAATGAAAATGAAGGCGCGGATATTTTTTCTTTATTTCGGCAAGAATCGCATCGGCACACTCAGCGTCAAACGCATCATAAATAAAGTTGAGGTAGTCGGTAAATCCCCACTGACCTACCATATAAATGCCCGCAGCGGTACCTATGCCCTTATACTCAAAGCCGTGCTTTCTGATGTGAACCGGCGCAATCATCGCCGCTCTTCCGTCTTTATACGCAGCATAATATTCGGCATGCTCACCGTTTTTAAAGCAGCCCTTGCCGTACTGCTCATTGAGTCCGTAATACCAGATATACTGCTGAAAAACAGTCATGTCGGCTCCGCCCTGCAGGCTTTCCCAGTCCTTTTTCAGCTCGCTGAAATTTTCACTTCCGAACGCTTTTACCGTAATCATTTTTCGGCTCCTTATTACAGTTTTCTCTGTAAAATCCAGTACAGTCTCGGCAGATTGTATCTTTCAAATTTGATGTCGACAATTTCAAGCTTATCCGTCCGTGCGTATGTATGTATTCCGCGCGGAATACCTTTTATCGGAACGGAAATATTCCCGGGAGTAAGCTCCGAGACGGCTTCCTCGGAATATCCGTCCTTATCGCATTTATCGATTCTGTTGAAAATTATTTTTCCGCCGTAAACATTGTTCTTACAGCCCTGCGCGGGACGGATTCTCTGTCCCCTGTGGCTGAAGATTCTGCCCGCTCCCCTTTTCTCAAGGCTGTGAGTATAAACAGGGCTGTACGGCATCCCGTTTCCGTCAGTGTCAAACAGCGCAAGGTCAACACTCATATCGTTTTCGGGACAGATAACCGACGCAACAAGCATACCGTTTTCAATAACCGTATCGACCGCGTCAACATCCCTGACGAGGATTTCTTTTTTTTCCCATTTTTTCGGGAAATCAACCGCCTCATAAAGCTGAATGCATTTATCCTCATGCGTCTCGGGCATCATGTAGATTTTCCCGTCCTTTTCAAAAACATACGGATAGGAAAGATGAAATTTTTCTTTCAGCACAATTTTCGGCTGCAGAAACTGTCCGCAGACATATTCCGAGCATGCGATACAGCCCGTCTCGGTCATATTATCAAAGGCCTCGACAAAAAGCCATGTTTTGCCGTTATGCTCAAAAAGGAACGGGTCGGCATACCAGAAGCGTTTGCCTGCCTTCAAAATTCTGAATTCTGTTTTGCCGTCCTTTACATCAACAACAGAATCATCCTCTGTATATTCACGGAACGCGATATTCCAGTATTCCTCAATAAACAAATCTCTTACAGGACGCACAAATTCTCCTCCGTTTATTCCTTATGGATTTCCTCAAGCGGAATAAGGTATTTATTTCTGTACTGTTCAAAATACTCTCTGAAGGTCTCAGTCGTGACAACGCTGTCATTAAATTCATGTCCCTCGGCGTTAACGTTATCCGAATGCATTACGCAGAAGGCAATATTTGAACAGTGGTCGGCAACTCGTTCCATGTTGACAAGCAGATCGTTGAAAACAAAGCCCATTTCAATCGTGCAGTTGCCCTTCTGGACACGCTCGATATGGAAGGTGCGCATTCGCTTGCACATCTCGTCAACAACCTCTTCAAGAGCCTCAATTTTCTTTGCGTTCTCGGTATTCTGTTCCTTAAACGCATTCATTGAAATGTCAAGAATCTCCGTAGTGGCATTCATAAGCAAATCCATTTCATCCTTGGCACTGTCGGAGAAATAAATATTTTTCTCGTTCTTTTCCTGTGCCGCCTCGGAAATATTAACGGCATGGTCGCTGAGTCGTTCAAAGTCGCCGACAGAGCTGAGCAGCTCGGAAACCTTCGCCTGCTCGCTGGGCTTAAGAGAATGCTTTCCGATTTTAACAACGAAGTTTCCGATTTTATCCTCATACTTATCTGCAAGCGATTCCTTTTCCTGAACCTTATTGAATATATCGCCGCTGTAATCCCATACAATATTCATCGCGCGTTTGATATTCTGCGCTGAAATTTCCGCCATTTTCTGCGCGGCAATTGATGCCTTTTCAAGAGCGATAGGAGTATAGTCAAGAAGACTTTCACTCAGAGAATTAATCTCGTCAACATCTTCGTTTTCATCGGGTGTGATTTTTATAATCATATTAACAAACTTTTCAAGCAGCCTGTACATCGGAAGCTGAACAACCGTAACAATCACCTTGAGCAGCGTGTTCATAACGGCAATCGAAAACTTGGTTGACGAAACATTGAGGAACTCTGTACCGGCAATTGCCGTAAACGGGACATAGAGAATATAAATAATCGCAAGACCGAAAACATTGGAGAAAAGATAGGATAAAGCAGCGCGCTTACCGTTTTTGGAGCTGCCCATCATTGCGAAAAGAACGGGCACGGAAGCACCGATATTTATACCGAGAATAAGCGGCAGACATACATTGAGAGGCAGTGCGCCCGTAACGCAGAGAGCCTGAAGGATACCGACGCCGGCAGATGAACTCTGAACAACGGCGGCAACAAATGCACCTGCAAGTATGCCGAGTATCGGATTTGAGAAAAGCAGAAGAATGTTTCTGAAGCTTTCGCTCTCCTTAAGCGGGCTTACCGAATCACTGATAAGCGTCATTGAAAGCAGAAGGATGGAAAGTCCGAGAAGAATCATACCCACATTTTTGGCAGTGCTTTTCTTCATAAACAGATTCATTACAATTCCGATTAAGGCAAGAATCGCAACAAGCGTTGCCGTGGAAAAAATCTGTGCAAACAGACCGTTTCCGCCCGAATCGGAAAGCGTAAGCAGCCAGCCCGTCATTGTAGTACCGATGTTGGAGCCGAGTATAATACAAATAGACTGACCGAGCTGCATCATTCCCGCATTTACGAAGCTGACAACCATAACGGAGGTCGCACCCGAGGACTGAATTACAGCCGCAACAAGTGTACCCAGAAGGAAGCCCTTGAGAGGTGTTGAGGACAGCTTCCACAGATATGATTCCATTTTTGGACCCGCGACCTTTTTCAGGCCGTTACCCATGGCGGACATACCGTAAAGGAACAGCGCAACACCGCCGAGAAGTGACAGAATGTGAGTAAAATCCATAGCAACCTCCAAAATCAAACTATTTTTTCGCCGTCAAACATAAATAGTCCGAAGCCGTAGCCCGTTTTATTCCCCGCGCACAGCCATTCGGCATAAGCTTTTCTGAGAGAGGTGTCTCTCGGAAGCTTTTCGGGCGGCAGTTTTTCATATCTGCCGAAAATCCGCCAGCTGTCGTGGAATTTTTTATCCTCGCCGCTGCGGACGATTTCAAAATCATCCATAAATTTAAGAATGTTAAGATGCCCGGGCAGAAACTCTCTGTGCTTCGGGAACAGCAGCCATGAGCTGCAGCAGAAAATCACGTTCCCGTCAGGGAAAAAGCCTCTGACATGCTCATAAGCTTTTTTATATGAGGCGAACCGCACCTCATCCGTAAGCGGAACGCCCGAAGACGGAATGTGAAAATTAATCAGCACATCGCCTTTTTTAACAACATGACCGTTTTTCATTGTAAACGGTTCGGGCTCGTTATATTCGCCGACCTCATACTGAAATCTGCCGTAGGCCACACGGTCAAGGTGGAAGAAGCCGTCAAGCCACGCTGGATTAACCGAACCGGGAACGCCTTTACACTCCATGCATTCAAGCATTTTATACTTCAGGTCGTTCATCGTATCCCAGTATATTTCCTCGTCAATTCCGAAAAGGTCATACTGCTTTTTCAGGTCCTCGGTAAGGCTGAGCAGGAACACAAAATGCATTGTCAGAGGGCTGTAACCCATAAGCTTTGCAAGTGCGGTAAGCTTTAAAAGCAGCTTTGATTCTATTCTTGACTGATGATAAAAGAACTTATCAAGAATTCCGTCATAAATTTTGCCGTAGGCCTCAACACCGTCAAGAATACTCAGTATCTCGGTGAAAAGGTCGGACGCCTCTTTCGGATAATCGAAACGCTTCATAAAGTTCTGAATGAATTCAGTGTTATGCTTCATAACATCCTCCGGAAAAACGAATACTTATTCTGCCTCGATTTCAGCCGAAACAGGTCTGTGGTCGGAAAGCACAAGGTCCTCAACCCAGAATCTGTCGACCTTTATATCATCGCTTACAAAAATGTAGTCAATTTTTCTGTTGGGCTCGTCCGACGGGAATGTGAACGGCGTTTCGTCTCCTGCCGCGTCGTTAAGTCTTGCTCTTATGGGGTCAAGCACCGCGTTGTCGGGTCTGACATTAAGGTCGCCCATGAAAACGCAGCGGCTTTCGGGAATGTTTTCAAGAATTACCTTAACCGCGTTTTCCTGCTCATCGGGATTAAGTCCGAAGTGAGTGATAAGGAAGGTGATTTCGGGTTCGGTTGCGGTAACCATCTTCAGCAGGCAGCGTGTCTCGTAGTAATCGTCGTAGCCTTTCGGGTCGGGGTCGGGGATGGGAACAGTCACACATTCCTTAATCGGCAGACGCGAAAGCATAGCGTTGCCGAAGGGATTTCCGCCGTCAAGCTCGCATGCCTTTGCAAAGTAATAATTATATCCGAGCTTTTTGCCGAGGATTTCCGCCTGCTCGGCATATTCCTCAAGACTGCCCTCGCCGTGAACCTCGTTCATGCCGATAACATCGGGATTCATATTTTTAATCGCTTCGGCGAATGCGTCGTAATCAATTTTTTCTTTCAGAAAATCTTCGCAGTGAAGAATGTTGTACGATGTAACCTTAAGCTTCATTTTCGCTCACCTTATTCTTTCTTTCAAGTCTGAATTTTTCAACTGCCGCCCTGCCCTGAGGCGTAACGGGCTTTATCCACTTTGCCGAATACATATGAACCTGCATAAGCACAAAACGCACAGGCTCGTCAATATAACAGCATGCAAAAACAACATAAACGGGAAGTCTGAACACAAGTCCCGAGAGGCTTACACACGGAATAACCATGAGATACATGAAAACAATTTCGAGTATCGTTCCGTATGACGCGTCCCCTGCCGCGCGGTATGTATCGTTCTGTGTCCAGTTACACATTCGCACAACGGCGGCAACACAGTAAATCCCGACAAAGCCCGTGCATAGCTCAAAGGATTTGCCGGAAAGGCTCATTGCCTTAAGAAGCGGGCCGTGAGCGCTGAACAGCAGACAGCACACAACCGCTATGCAGCCTGCACACAGGAAGACAAGCCTTTTTGCGCTTTCGTATGCCCTGCGCGGATTGCCCGCGCCGACATTTTTGCCGATAATAACCGACGAGGCATTTGAAAAGCCCGAAAAGAACGCAATAACAAAGCCTTCAAGCGTTCTGAACACCGCAATGGCAGCAATAGCCTCCTCCGACTGTCTGCCGAGAACGATATTATTGACCGTGAAGCCGATACCGACAAGCAGCTCGTTGCAGATAATCGGAAAGCACTTTTTCAGATATTCCTTCATCCATGCGCCGCTTAATTTCGGGTTGTGAACGAAGTGGAAAAGGAACGGATACTTTTTGATTTTTGCGATTACAATAATTATGGCGACATTGACGATTGAAGCAATAACCGTTGCCAGCGCCGCACCGCGCGCACCCATTTTCGGCATACCGAGCTTACCGTAAATCAGAACTGCGTTCAGCGCAATGTTGGTCAGAACCGAAACGATACTTCCTATAAGCGGAATACGCACACGCTCGGTCGAACGCAGCAGCGCACTCATCGCCATTGAAAAAATCTGAAACGGGTACGCAAAGCAGACGGTACGCAGATAATCGACGCCGAGAGCCTGAATCGCTTTTTTATCCGTATAAACACTCATTACAAAGTCGGGCGCAAATGTGCCGAGGCAGGTAAAAATCAGCGCAACCGTCATCATGAACATCAGCGTTGTTTCGTATGCGCGGTCGATTCCGCGCTTGTCCTTTGCTCCCCAGTACTGTGCAAAGAACAGCATGCCGCCGCCGACAAAGCCCCAGTAGCATGAAAACATCAGCGTTGAAAACTGAGCGCACAGGCCGACCGCTCCGACAGTCATTTCGCCAAGCGGCGCAATCATCATCGTATCAACCATGCTGCCCGTTGTTGTCAGCAGATTCTGCAGGGCGACAGGCACCGCAATTGTCGCCACGCTCTTAATAAAGCCTTTCCAGTCAAAGGCGCTTTTTTTACTCATCCTCAATCCTCGAATTCCTTTACCAAGCTGTAAGCAACAGCTCATTTTCTCCCATTTTACCAATTATTATAATAAAACAAATCTGAAAATATTTCAACAGTTTGCGGAGATTATTTAAAACAAAAACCGCAAAAGGTTTAAAACCCTCTGCGGTAAAACATCAAATATTCTTTTTTACAAAATCCGCAAGCGAATCGGCAATAATATCAGCGCATGTATTGTTCTCATCAACGGGATGTCCGCTGCGGACAAGAATTTTCTTTCCGATTTCCGCATTCGCGCCCGTCTGCATATCGCGCTCAGTATCGCCGACAATAACCGACTGCGAAAGGTCGATTTCAATTCCCCTTTCGGCAAAATCGGCAACCGCCTTTTCAAGCATTCCGATATCGGGCTTGCGGCAGTGCGACGCTTTCGTATATTCCGGAATAATCCCCTCGGGATGATACGGACAGTAATAAATCCCGTCGATGTATGTCCTGTCTGTCAGAAGCTCCGCCATGTGTTCATGAAGCTTTCTTACATCATCCTCGGTATAAAGTCCCTTTGCCACGCCAGCCTGATTCGTTATTACAATAAGCAGATATCCATGCTCGCGCAGACTTTCCATTGCCTCGGGTACACCGTCGATGAATTCAAAGTCCTCACACCTGTAAAGGTGGTGCTTTTCCCTGCATATAACCCCGTCGCGGTCAAGAAACGCAGCCCTGAATTTCCTTTTTCCGAAAAGCAGGGGTATTTCCGTCTGCGCTCTGAAATAATCCTGCGGTACGCCGATGTCAATAAAATATCCGTCAAAGGGCGCACACACAGTCCGGAAGCTCAGCGGCTCAAGTACATCCTTTTCAAACGAAAACCTTTCGGGATAATCCCCGTCAAAAACGTTCCTGTTTATCAGATAAATCCCGCCGTTGATATAGCCGCGCTCGGCATAGCTTTTTTCGGCAAATACCGTTATCACTCCGTCAGAGTCAAACACAACAGTGCCGTGACGTTTGAAGTTGGGCTTTCCCTTGCCTGCAAGCGTGATATCAGCCGACTGTTCGGCATGCTTTTTTCTGATTTCATCATAATCAACGCTGAAATATGTATCGCCGTTTATTGCAAAAAATCGTTCGCCTCGGCAAAGCTCCGACGCCTTTTTAATAGCGCCGCCCGTTCCGAGAGGAGAATCCTCAACGGAATAAACAAGCTCCATCTCACCGAAGCTGCCGCCGAAATAATCTCTCACCTGCTCCGCCATATACGAAACGGCGATAACCGCCCGGCGAAAGCCCTTATCCGAAAGGTCTCTGAGAATATAATCAAGAAAAGGCCTGCCCGAAACGAGAGCCATGGCCTTCTGCCTGTTTGATACCACATGACTCAGCCTTACGCCGAGTCCGCCTGCAAGAATTACAATATCTTCCATAATCAATCTGAAATTATATCCTTTGTTCCGTCGGGGAGCGTAACGCCCGATGTGTAAAGAACAACAAGATATGTGTCCTCAAGATAATTCATACTGTGTTTTACATATTCATCTATCGCAAAAAAGTCGCCCGTTCCGAAAACAGCGGTCTGAGTTTCGCCCTCAAGGGAAGCAGTAACCTCAAGCTTTCCCGAAATAATAAAGAACGCTTCCTTTGTGGTTTTATGATAATGAAAGCTGCCGCGAACCGCGCCTTTTTTTGTATAGACAGCGTTAATCTGCCGGAAGCCGCCCTCGTTGAAAAGCTCGGTCAGCGTTCCCCTGCCGTCTTCAAAATTAAAATTCGGTTCAAGCCTTCTGATAAGCTCCATTTTTTATCACACATTTCCGTAGAATGAATTTTTGATTATCGAATAAGCCTTGATAAGCTCCTCGATTCCGTCATCAAGAGAGTACGCCGTTTTATAGCCCATGCTTTCGATTCTCTCGTTTGAAACGATATAATTCCTCTTGTCGGGGTCTGTTCCCGTTGCGGCTTCAATATAAACAAATGACGGAATATGCTCCTTTATTTTTTTACAGAGCTGAATTTTTGACATGTTCGCCTCGCTGAGTCCGCAGTTATACTGTCTGTCCTGCATTCTGTCAAAGTTTTCCATGGCAAAAATAAACGCTCTTGCGGCATCACGGACATGCAGATAATTGCGCATGAAATAACCCTCAAAAATAATAAGTGAACGGTCAAAAACAGCACGGTAAACAAAATCGTTTACAAGCAGGTCTGTTCTCATTCTCGGCGAAGCACCGAACAGAGTTGCAAAACGGAACGTAAGCGAATTGCCTGCGTCAAGCACCGCCTTTTCCGCCGCCATCTTTGTCTTGCCGTAAAGGGAAACAGGATTAATCGGAGACTCCTCCGTACAGAACTCCTGTCCCTGACCGAGACCGTATCCGCTGTTTGTGCAGGGGAAAATTATTTTCTGCTCTTTTTCGCGAAGTCTGACAATGCTTTCAACCGCATTCTGATTTGTTGTCACCGCGGCTGTCTTATCCTTATCACAGAGCGGAAATCCCACAAGCGCGGCAAGAGGAAAAATAAATTCTTTTCCGTCAAGAGCCTTTTTCAGAGTTTCCTCATCTCTTGCGTCGCCGTTTATCATGTGGAAATTTTTATATTTACAGCAGTCGAGCAGAGAATTCTGCTTATACATCAGTGAATCAAGAACCGTAACATCATGCTCCTGCCTGAGCAGCTCGGGAACAAGCACGGAGCCGATATACCCCGCACCGCCCGTAATAAGAATTTTTGCCATTTTCATCACCTGATTTATAAATTGTTGAATCTGATTTCTTCCGTTATTCCGAGTGTTTCCTTCATAAGCGTGTTAGACATAATAATATCCGAGGCGCGTCTTTCATTGAATATTCCAAGCTCGTCCATTGTCGATTTTTTTACAAGCTCCCTGTCGGCGCCGACATAATCAGCCGCAAAAAGACCGAGCTGATATTTTGTTGACGGTTCGTCCGCACAGATATTGAAAATCCGTTTGTCCGAATCGGAAATCATCAGTCTGTAAAGACAGCCGGCAGCAGTCTTGTAAGTAAGGCTTGACCGCGCGTAATCGGTAAACATCTGAATTTCCTTTCCGTTTCTGAGGTCGTCGGTAATTTTGTCAAAAAAGTGCGGCTTGTAGGTCAGCGACGGCGCAAACATATAGGCAAAGCGGGCAACATTGAAGCCGCGGTCAAGCGTAATCGCCTCTGCCATTGCTTTCTGCACACCGTAAATGTTAATCGGATTTGCGGGCGAGTCCTCGGTGAAAATTTCTCCGTCAATGCTCTCGCCGTAAACCGTATCGCTCGAAGCGAAAAACAGTCTGTCAACGTGACACATCGAAATCGCGTCAAGAAAATTGCCGTAGCATTCGCAGTTTATGCGTTCAGCCTCCTTCGGAAATTTTCTGACAAAATCGGGATTATGCGACGCAATAAGATAAATGATTTTTATATCGCTTTCCTTGCGCAGGAAGCTTTCAGCCCTGTGAAGGTCGGATTTATCCGAAACCTCAAAGGACATATTCACAACATTTTCATTTTCGGGAAAAACAGCCTTGCTGTGATTGAGCGCAAGAATTTTTTCTCCGCTCTTAAGCAGCTCACTCTGAATATACGCGCCGAAAAAGCTGTCGGCTCCTGCAATACAAAACATTATCTTTACCTCGTTAATCCGTCACCAGACTGCCCTGAAGAATACGAGCAGGCACATGGGAATCAATCCGACAACCGGATTGCCGACGAATCTGTTTTCTTTTTCTTTTAATCTCTCGCGGACATTTGCTTCCTTAAGTGCGAAGAACAGAAGCAGAATAAACTGGGTCATCGCAAAGTAAGAGATATACTTCATCTGCTCTGTGAACACCTGAAACGGAATTGTCGAAACAGGTGCAATAGCACAAAGGAAATATATGAATCTCATTTCTTTATCCGCTTCATTTTTTCTTGTTTTAATCCATATTGAAAGCGTGCCTGCAAAGAGTATCAGCGCACTCGGCAGACACTCAAGGCGTATACCGTTTGAGTTTATAAACGCTTCCGCAACATCCCAGCTTCCGTCAATAAAAAACGTTGCGGGACCCCGGAAATAATAGAGCTGTTCAATCATCCAGTGGATTTCCGCGTCGCTGTGCTTTGAAAGCACAGCCTTCATTTCCTCAGGAGTTTCGCACAGAACCATGTCGAGCTGGTCTTTTCTGAAAAAGGCATAGAAATAAAGGAATGCGATAATAACCGCAATACAGCTGAGAACGAAAACCGTAATGCTGCTTCTGCTTTTCTCCTTAAAGCAATAATACAGAAGCACAATTCCTACAAGCGGCATATACGCAAAAACATAGCCCTCATAATTCATCATGCAAACTGTACATATAACGGGAACTGCCCACCTCAGCCTTCTGTTTCCCGCGCAGACAAGAGCGGTGAGCGTCAGAATTATATTATATGTATCTATCGAGCCGAAATGGTTAGCATCGAAATAATAAAACAGACTGTCCGACATAAGCAGAAATGTGCAGGTAAAAAGGAATACCGCCGTCCTGCCCTTCGGCAGCGCCGTAATTATTTTATTGAACAGAACCGACGCAAGAACAATCAGAAGAACGGTTGCGCAGAACGAAATAATATAAATTGTTTTCCACGTTATATAATCCGTAAAAAGTCCGCAGACGGAACCGAGAAGCGCACGCGGAACAAAACCGATTGTTTTATACTCGGTTATGTAAAAAAGGAAGCTCCACGGGTCAGACATATCCGTATGAGAAAACGGCATATTCAGAAGCATCTTTGCCGTAAGGAACAGACCGAAAAACAGTCCGGCGCCGCACTTATTAAATTTTGATTCGGAACGGCTGACAGAATTCATTGTTGACTCTCCGGATTAATTATATTTTTTGTTCAATATATGCGCAGATTAAAAGCTCAGAAAGAAAAACAAAAACAATCAGTACCGTTCTCTTTTTCTGAGTGAAGAATAATTCAAATTTCTTCAGCGCTTCAATTACAGACGGCTCGCGCTTTGACGCAAGTGAAAGCAGCAGAATAATCTGAGCAAACACATCAAACAGCATCAGCATTCCGAGGTTGTCCGCGAATAAAAACGCGGGAATAACAATCACATTCGCCGCAATGCAGAAGATAAAAAGCTTTCCTGTTTTTCTTCCGTTTGCTTTCGCGGTTTTTAACGAAACAATCCAGAAGAAAACCGAAAGAAAAATTGCGGGCAGACAAATAACAAGCAATGCAATATTATCCGTTACAACAAGCGGAATTTCTCCGTCATATGAAGAAGCTCCGTAAAGCACTGTATCAGCTATCTGCGTAAGGTCAAGCGCGCCGATATATTTTCCGTCGCTCAGCAGTGCGGCGGCAATCAGAAGCGCGAATAAAATCAGGCACGTTACTGCCGAAAGCTTTGCGGTTTTCTTTGAAGAAGCCTCAAGCTTTTTGTCCTCTCTTTCGCCGCAGAGACTCAGAAGCACTGCAGGAAAAAACGCAAAAGCGAAGCCCGCATTTAAAAAAATGCCAAACGCCGATACTATCGGAACAAGCCATAAAGATTTTTTACTTTCCGTCAGCATTACCGCAAGCAAAGCGGCAAGCATTACAATAACAAATTCCGCGCTGTGCCTTATGAAAATAAAACCGAGCAGAAATACGGGACAGATACAGTATAAAAGCGCAAAAAATTCCGTTCCTTTTTCTTCGGATTTTTTTACGGAATTTCTGCAGAAAAAATAAAAAACGAAAACAAAAATCAGTGTGACAATTGCGGAAAATATTTTATAAGCCGGACTGTTGAAAACGTTCTGCTCAGTCAGCAGTCTCTCGGTAAAGCCGAACGATTCCGACATCTGAAATCTCATTTCTTCAAGACTTTTTATAAGAAAAGCGGCGGCATTAAGCAACAGGAAAAAGCACAAAATGCCCTGTCCGTTTCTGGACAAGGCTTTGAATTTTTCCGAAATTCCGCTCAATGCGTTCACCCCGATTTAATTCACTGTTTTATCTATCGCCGAGGAAATCATTCTGTCATTTCTTCTTCCGAACCAGACAACTTCCTTTGCATAAGCCTTCAGGTCGGCATAACCGTCAGTGCGCTTTGAATATGTGCATTCAAGCTTCTGAAGCGGCTTAAGCTCACCGAGATAAAAGCTTTCAAAATAATCATAAAAATCGTAGCTGAAGCTGTACTTTTCACCGTTATCCGCAGGCTTCTTGACAATAAACTGCTGATACCGGATAAGCTCGCCGAGTACATCGGCTTCAATGTATTTTTCAAGACAGGGCTTTATGCATTCATAAAGCTCTTCGTTTTTTGTTACAAGCTCGAGGAACGTACCCTCTTCAATCGGCCATGAAATTTTCCCGAAGCGGTCATCGAAAAACGACCAGCTTCTCTGACCGAGCGAATACTCTTTTATTTTCTCAATCGTGCTTCTGTAAATCCCGCCGCAGACGCCGCTGTCTTTTTCAAGAAGCTCAAAAATCTCACGGTAAAAATCAATGTATTTTATTCCCTTTTCGTTGAAAAGATAAATTGCAATACACTGTAAAAGTCCGAGACAGTGAAGCGACTGAAGAAGAACGGAGGTCGACGCTGTTTTTATCCAGCTTTCGCGGTTCATTGTCGAAGTGGAAACGATGATGTGCGAATACTCCTGAACGCCGCCTGACATAGGTTCAAAATGATCCTGATTGAACGGAATCTCTGCCATTTCAATCTGATACTTCTTCATATACTCTTCACTGCCGAGCTTTGAATTTACAAGATACTCACAGTTATAAACAAACAGTGACGAATGCTGACCTGCTTCAAACAGCTCCTCGACTCCACGGCAGAAACTTTCATAGGTTTCGCCGGGCAGGCCGAGAATCAGTTCGGAATAAGCTGAAAGCCCGAGCTTTTCGTACCGCATTAAAAGCTCTCTGAAATGGCTCATGGAAATATTTTTTCTGCCGATGATTTCGAGCGTTTCGGGACACATGCTCTGGAAAGAAAGCGTTACGCCCTTGCTCATTCCGTTTTCATAAAGCTTACGGTTGATTTCAAAAACCTTATCGTCGCTGTTTTTCAGATAATTGACTCTGAATTTCTGCGGATAACCGTTCTTTTTGTATGTATCAATTACATAGTCGATAATATCCGTATCACGGTCAAAAATTCCGAAATTTGAATCGGCGCAGTAACAGTATTCGATTTTATGGTCAGCCATCCATTTAATGTCGTTGAAAACTCTCTGAATCGGGAACTGACGGATTTTCGACCTGAGCATACCCCAGTCACAGAAAGCACAGCTGTACGGACAACCGCGGTTTGTTTCAAGAATTGCCGACAGCGCGAACGGAGCTGTCTCGGCGATAGAATCAAATACGCCCATTTCATACGGCGACGGATAGTCAATATCGGTGTAAACCTTTGTCTGCGTGCAGATGTTTTTTCCGTCAGCCGCTCTGTATGCTATATTCGGGACACTGTCCAGAGCAGTGCCGTCATTAAGCGCATGAAGCAGCTCGCAGAAGGGCTCCTCGCCCTCGCCGAACATCAGAATATCAACAAACGGAAGCTCCTCAAGGCACTTTACGCCTCTCGGAATATTGTGTCCTCCGAAAACAATATGACATTCGGGATATTTCTGCTTCACTCTCTGAGCAAGAACCTTGTTGTACTCATAATTCCAGATGTAGTTTGAAAACGCCATAACAAACGGGCTGTCAATATACTCCATCGCCTCGTCAATTTCACGGCGCAGATAAATAATCTCTTTAAAGCAGTAGCTTTCCTTAAGCCTTTCATCCTTAAGAGCGCACGCAGCAAGAGTACCCGCCGCATAGGGCAGATAAACAGAACCCTCGAATGAAGCGTTAACCTGAACCATATAAAGATTTTTCTTCATCTGCGTTTCACTCCTTTGCTTTATATTTCATCAGCTCAGACGGCATTGTGCAGTCCGGCATCAGTATATCGGATTTTTTCATAAATCTGACATGCAGTGCGGTTTTCAGATACGGCAGGAAATAAAGTCCGTTTCTGTTGGGCTTGCCGTCGGTGCGTTTTTTCCACTGTGTCGGAATTTCCATGCTTTTCATTCCGAGTCTTATGGGCTTTATCATTACCTCAATAAAAAGCGGATGCATTTTTTCTTCCCATCTTATGTTTCTGAACATCTCAATGGGACAAATCTGAAACGGCTGTGTAAATTCCGTTCTGTCAGTGCGGAACAGAACCGAAAGAAAAATCCGTGCCGCAAAATTAAGCGCCTTTTTAAACGGGTCATAGCCGTTAAATCCGTCCTTATCCAGCCAGCGCGAGCCGACAACAATGTATTCGGGATTTTTCTTTGCGTATTCAATAAAGCTGTGTACCTGCGACGGGTCAAGATTGCCGTCGCCCGAAATGCACATGACATGCGAGCCCGTGGGCAGCATGAAAAACTTATTCAGATCTGCCCCGATGCCGGGATAAGACTGTCTGAAAACCTTAACCGAAACATCGCCCGAATTTGCTTTTATATCTTCTATAGCCGCAAGACAGTTGTCCGTTGCACGGCTCCCTACCAGAAGATACAGCTCGGCTATATCTTCGTGATTACAGGTTTCAAGAAGTGTGCTGACTGTTTCCCGCAGGGAGCTGTCTTCGTTAACCGTCGATATCACAACTGAAACCGACTTAAACTCTTTCAAGACTCTCCCACCTTTGTGTACATATTTAAGTAAGTATACCACTTTTCGGCGGCGTTGTCTACTTTTTTAAGAATTATTTAGAAAAACAAAAAGCTCCGCATAAAAACGGAGCTTAAAAATAAAAAACATTATTATTTTATGCTATGTCTATTTCCCATGCGTCATAGCCCGGAATATTTTTCCAGCATTTAAATGTCATATCGTCTGTGTCAATGTACGCAAAATAGAAGCAGTTCTGCTCGTCATATCTGAAGCTCTGGAAAAGGAACTCCGTAATGCCGCCGCTTGTTTCGTAACCCTCGGTGTGATGATGTCCGTGAAGAGCCATGAGGAATTTGCCGTCACACTGAGTGAAATCATAGGGATGCTCCGCTCCGTCCGAGTCAACAAACACGCCTGCGGTTTTATTCTTCCTCGCAAGAAGCATATCAAGGAAAGACTGTCTGACATCCGTTCCCTTTTTGCCTTTTCCGATGAATGTCTCCGAGCCTGTGAAGACCGTACCGTCACGCCTGATTATTCTGTCATTGAAAAGATACGGATGCGCAAGAAGAACAATATCGCCCGCATCCTTTTTTTCAAGCTCTCTGACAATAAAATCAGCCTGCGCCGTGTTGATTCTGCCCGAGGAATAAGTCCACGGATAGCCCATCGGGTCAACGGAAAGATAGCGCACTCCGAACTGCTCATCATATACTGTGAAAGCATCCTTTTTTGCCGTATATTCAGCACCCGGCGCAATGAAATACTTTGTCATATCGCGGCGGATAAGAGAAAGATGCCCGTCATGGTTTCCGAAAAGCTCAAGGCGTTTTTCTGCGGGTACATATTCCATCGCTTTGTCATACGCTTTCAGCTGAATATTGCTGTGCAGAAGTGAAACAGTATCGCCGAGGTTGATAATTTTCGATATATTATCCCAGTCGGCAAGGTCATTGATAAATCTGAATACCTCGCAGTCGGCAGTTACAGTACCGTGCTGGTCGGTAGTAACAATCATCGGTATTCTCGTGCTGTCGCCCTTAACCTCCGCAATGAACTCTTTATAATTCTTTACGGCGTTTTCCATCCATTCGCGGTCAAGCGTTTCGTATGCCGAAAAATCGATCACGGCTGACTGCATTGAGCCGACGCTTATCCGTAAAGCAAGCAGCGCGTCGGAAGAATTAACCGTACCGTTTCCGTCAAGGTCGGCCGCCCCGCGCTGAGCGTCGCCAAGCGTTATCCGTCCAATTGAAAACTGAAGAATCAGCAGCGCGTCTTCGGAATTTATATTTCCGTCAGAATTCACATCGCCCGCTTTTACCGTGCCGGCTGCCTGAGCCGTACCGAAGCCTGCGGCGGAAAGCAGCATAATCAGCGCAAGAAAAACCGAAATAACTTTTTTCATATAAACACCTCTGATTGGCAAAGACGGCGTCTCCCAAAAGGAAACGCCGCCGGAAAATTATTTTTTATTTGGTGCAGCTCTTTACAAGGTCAACATAACCGTTCATAAGAGTTGATGCTGCGTGTTCGCCGATTGAAACAACCATGCACCATGTCTGCATGTTGATTTCTCTCGAAGTTGAGTCGGGATCATGACGGCAGTCAAGAATTGAATATGTATCGTCGGGGCATACATAACCTGCCGCGTCGTTCATAAGGTCAAAGAGAATTACATTCTCGCCGTACATCTCGCGGAGTGACTTGAAGCTTGTGTTCTCAATGCCGTAGCCGCCTACATAAAGCTCGCTGTAGAATTCGCCGGGTGAAAGGAACATCTTAACTGCGTCGCCAAGCTCCACATAACCGATTTCAGTAACTGTGTAGTACTTATGAGTATCCTTGTTATAGGCAAGGTCGTTGCTTGCAAGACCGAGCTTAAGGAGAATCTTTGAAACGCTGTTGTCAACCTCAAGCTTGATTTCCTTATGAGCAACATTGAGAACAGCCTCAACCTTCTCCTCTTTGAATGTGGGAAGGTCTTCATACCATACTGTATAGCCGTCCTGACCTGCATACTCGTTAACGCCGAGCTTATCGCCGAGCCGGTCGTTGAGAGCAGCTCTTTCAGCCTTTGTCATTGCTGCGCCGAGGCAGATATAACCCATTTCGTAACCGAAACGCATTGCCGATTCGTGGTTGTCAGCAAGATCAAGGCCGTCATTTGACTTGCCCCTGCCGCATGAGTTTGTGCCTACGTTGCCCTGAATGTACATGAAGTTCTTTCCTGCCGCGTTTGCAAGCTTTTCCATATAGTAAACGAAGTCGGATGAAAGCTTTGTATCAAACTCTGCGCCGTAGCTTGTAACCTCGGGATGTGCGCCGAAGGAAGCGATAACCGTATCCTTGCTGCCGTCAGCGGGGTCAAACATGATGCGGTGCATATCTGTATCGCACTCGCCCGAAACAGTTCTTGTTCCGTAGTAGCCCTCAAGGTCGCAGTTTGTGTATGTAAGCGTACCGGCCTTCATATCGGCAAAAGCTTCCTCAACGGAAATTTTTGTTCTGTCAATGATTGTCTTGAGATAATCCTTGTTAACACCGAACTTGGTTTCTGTAATGCCGAAGATTGAAAGAGCGTTGTTTGCAACTGTTGTAAGAGGAGCATTCCATACGCCCTGTGAGTCGATAGCCATGTGAGAATGGATAGCGGAAATGTTAAGAGAAACAACATTGTTCTTCTTTGCGAAATCAGCAAGACCTGCTCTGATCTTTCTGACATCGGCGTTTGAAATACCGATACAGTCAACAACGCAGAATATTGTAAGACCTCTGCCCGTGTTATCGTCAAGAATAACGGTTCTGACCTTCATATCCTCTTTGTTTCCGTCATCGTCGGTATAGAAATCTCTTGAATATCCCCAGGGAGCATAGCTGCCGCGGGCATACTTGAAGAGCATGCCGAAATCGGCGGGAATGATTGATTCCTGACCGTAGCCGACCTTCCATGTATACTTGCCTGTGCCTGTTGAGATGAAGGTGTTGCCCTTGAAGAAATTGCCGAGGTCAGCCTCAGCCGTATCATCTCTTACAAATGCAAGATTGGGGAGGAAATCACTGACAACTCTGAGAATAATGTCATTAACAAGTACATTGAGGAACTTGCTGAGGAACTCGCCTCTCTTGAGGAGATATTCCTGTGAATTGAAATACTCGGAGATACTTGACCCTGCCTTGTCTTCCTTCGCGCTTATCGCGGGACATGCAAAGGAAAATACGATACAGAGTGAAAGTACAAATGCCAGAATCTTTTTAAAGTTTTTCATTGTGTACCACTCCTTATGATAATTCGACTTTATGTCGTTTAACATTATAACAAAGTAACTGCATAAATGTCAACGCAAAAACGCAAAAGATAATAAAATCGGAACAAAACAGCAATAATGTAGTATTTAATATGCCGATAAAACAGATACCGGACAAATTGCGGAATGCCTCCGCTCCCTCGCGCACAGCAATAATAATTCTGATAATTGCCAGCCCGGCGAATGACCGCAGGTACTGCGCAAAAAAATCTGAACGAAAACACTGAAAATGTTCTTCGTTCAGATTAAAACTTATACTATTGTGCCGCCGCCGACAACGGTATCGCCGTCATAGAATACTACCGCCTGTCCGGGAGCTATTGCTCTCTGCGGTGTTTCGAATTTCACGCCGACATCGCCGTTTTCAAGGGGCGTTATAACCGCGTCGGTTTCCTTCTGCTTGTATCGCACCTTTGCCTTGACATGCATCGGCTCGGTAAGCTTTTCAATTGAAATAAAATTCACATCCGTCGCAACAAGGCTGTCAGAAAACAAATCCTCGTTTGCACCGAGAACAACCTCGTTCGTGCCGAGATTTTTGCTGACAACATAGTACGGTGCCTTCGCCGCTATACCCAAGCCTTTGCGCTGACCGATTGTATAGTTGATAATTCCCTTATGCTGAGCAATAAAATTGCCTTCGAGGTCAACAAAATTGCCGTTTTCAAATTTGATTCCGCACCATTCCTCAATAAATTTTGCGTAATCGCCGTCGGGAACAAAGCAGATATCCTGACTGTCGTGCTTCTGCGCATTGACAAAGCCCTGCTCCTCGGCAATCTGTCTGGCCTGCGCTTTTGTCATCCTGCCGAGCGGAAAAATAATGTGCTTCAGTTGCTCCTGAGTAAGGGAATACAGGACATAGCTCTGGTCCTTTGTATCGTCAACGGCCTTGCGGAGAATGTACCTGCCGCGGCTTTCGTCATACTCCGAAATCGCATAATGTCCCGTTACAACATAGTCAAATTCAAGCTCCTTTGCGCGCTTCATAAGCTGGTCAAATTTGATGTATCTGTTGCAGTCAATGCACGGATTCGGCGTGCGCCCGTTACGGTAAGCCTCAACAAACCTGCTGATAACCTTAAGCTTGAAATTATCGGTGTAATTAAAAACATAATACGGTATGCCGAGCTTTTCCGCTACGCTGCGCGCATCGTTTTCCTCATCGGGCGAGCAGCAGCTTTTTTCGCTGTTCATGCCTTCGTCGTTCTGAAAAAGCTTCATTGTCACGCCGACAGCCTCATAGCCCTGCTGAGTTATCAGATAAGCGGCGACGGAGCTGTCAACTCCGCCGCTCATGGCAATCATAGCCTTTTTCATATTCAGCCCTCGCAGCCGTCACAGCCACCGCCGCAGCTGTCACAGTGACCGCAGTCGTCGCTGCCGAAAACTGCGGGGTCGGGTTCGATGCCGTTCTTTGTGTAGTAATCCTTAAGGGCAGCCTTAACAGCCTGCTCTGCAAGAACCGAGCAGTGGATTTTTGCCGGCGGCAGTCCGTCAAGAGCCTCGACAACCGCCTTGTTGCTCAGTTCAAGAGCCTTTTCAATAGGCTGACCCTTGATAAGCTCGGTCGCCATTGAGCTTGTGGCAATTGCGGAAGCGCAGCCGAAGGTGTTGAACTTGACGTCAACAATAACGCCGTCCTCAATCTTAAGGTATATCTTCATTATATCGCCGCACTTTGCGTTGCCTACCTCGCCAACGCCGTCAGCATCGTCCATTTTGCCGAGGTTTCTCGGATTCTGGAAATGGTCCATTACTTTTTCACTGTAAAGCATTTATTTTTCCTCCTTCATGAGCTTTTCCCAAACGGGTGACATATCGCGGAGCATGGAGACGATTTTCGGCAGCTCCTCTATGATATAATCGATTTCTTCCTCTGTGTTGTATTCGCACAGCGACAGTCTGAGTGAGCCGTGCGCGATTTCGTGAGGCAGACCGAGAGCAAGCAGAACATGGCTGGGGCCAAGCGAGCCTGATGTGCAGGCAGAACCCGACGAACCGCAGATACCCTTAAGGTCAAGGTGAAGAAGAAGCGACTCGCCCTCGATACCCTCGAAGCAGAAGCTTACGTTGCCGGGAAGACGCGGTGAGCGTCCGCCGTTGACACGGGTACGGGGAATGATTTCAAGAATTGAATCCATAAGCTTATCGCGAAGACCGCTGACATATTCAATGTTTTTATCCATTTCGTCACAGCACTTTTTGAGTGCTGCCGCTGTTGCGGCAATTGACGGAGTGTTTGTTGTGCCGGGACGCTTGTTTCTTTCCTGTGCGCCGCCCTGCATGAAGCCCATAAGCGGAATGCCCTTTTTGCAGTAAAGCACGCCGATGCCCTTGGGTCCGTGGAACTTGTGAGCGGAGAATGAAAGCATATCAATATTCTGCTCAGAAACATTTATCGGCAGATGGCCTACAGCCTGAACGGCGTCCGTGTGGAAATAAACGCCCTTTTCCTTACATATTGCACCGATTTCGGAAATGGGCTGAACCGTACCGATTTCGTTGTTTGCATACATGATTGTAACAAGACATGTATCTTCGCGGATAGCCTTCTTAAGCTCGTCCGGTCTTACATAACCGTCCCCGTGAACATCGAGAAGCTCAATTTCAAAACCTTCTTTTTCAAGCTTTGCAAGAGTATGAAGAACAGCGTGATGCTCGAATGTTGTGGAAATAATGTGCTTTTTGCCTTTTTTCTCTCCGAGGCGTGCGGCATTTGTTATTGCCCAGTTGTCCGCCTCTGTGCCGCCCGATGTGAAGTAAATTTCATTCACACCTGCGCCGAGAGCATTTGCAATAGTTGTTCTTGCTTCAAGAACAACCTCGGCAGCCTCCTGTCCCATACGGTGAAGGCTTGACGGATTGCCGTAGGTATCCTTAAGACAGTTCACCATGGCGTCAAGTGCTTCGGGGCAGAGAGCTGTAGTTGCAGCGTTGTCTGCGTAAACAGTTTTCATTTTTAAATCGCCTGACTTTCTGTATTTGTTTTCCCGGATTTAAACAAAGTTGAAAGCAATGACTAAATCCTTTTGCAGCCGATTTGATTCATCAGCCGCTATTATGGTATTTTAACCATTCCGGGTTATTATACTATAATAATCCTTTTTTTTCAAGACAATATCATTAGAATTAACAGTCCCGTATCGTGTAAAAACTGTTTATTATTACTGTATATATCCGAATCAATAAAGCTTTTTTGTGTGAACAAATTGTTTTTTGCAGAGTGTCTCCGCTCCTTCGCTGTGATATTGCCGGGGACATTATCACCTGCGAACAGTTCATTTTCGAATCGGCTTCGCGGAGGCGGCAACAATCGCTCCTGTGATAATAATGCGCTGCCGATATTGACACTTTTTAATTTATACATTATAATAAAATTGCTTAAAAGGAGGCATTTCTATGAAAAAAATCACAGCAATACTTACGGTGTTTTCACTTCTGCTTGCGTTTGCCGCCTGCGGTAAAAATGAGCAGCCGGCCAAACCCGGGGAAGAAACTGTCACCGAAGCCGCTTCGGACGGACTTGCAGGGGTAATAAACATCAATACAAAAGAAGCATGGCAGGAAAAATTCCCCGATAAGGAAATCGGCGAATTCTATGTTCATTATGCAGAGTATGAAACGGGCGAATATGAGGAAATTTACTTCTTCGCAAAGGGGCAGAGTCTTGAAGAATGGGTTAAAACTCCGTTCAATCTCTCCGGCTGGTTTGAGTCTGACGGACAGATTGTCAGCGAAAACGGAAGCTTTGTTATTAAAGCGCAGGACGGTATGCCTTCAGACGGCTGTACGCTTGAAGCCGTAAAGCTTGACACCCCGATTCAGAAAGCTGAATAAAATAACAGCATAAAATATGTCATTCTGAGCAGGAACGGCGAAAAATCTCTTTGTTCACGGTTGAGATTCCTTGCCTTACTCAGAATGACATTTCTTTTTATTTATAGTTTTTTATCCATTCCGCAATAACATCCGTATCTCCGCCGAAGGAGGAAACGGCAACAGCCCGGTTCTGCGAGGGAATAACGTACAGCTTCTGTCCGCACATTCCGCCCTTGAAATACATCGTGCGCTCCTCGTCCCAGCCGAGAGCGAAATCCTTTTCCGGCACAAGACGCGTCCATTCCTCGGAGAGAAAACGCTCTCCGTTGTAGGTTCCGCCGTTAAGATAAACCGCGCCGAGCTTGACGACATCGGCGGAATGGAGATACAGTCCCGTTGCACCCATTACATGACCCATCGGGCAGTGGCTCCACGCCATTTCCTGAAATCCGAGCTTGTAGAACATCTCTTTCCAGAGGAAATTGTCGGTCCCCGTCCCCGTCTTCTTTTCAACGATTCTCGACAGCAGATAAAAAGCTCCGTCGGAGTATTTGCTGTCTGTATCTGGTGTGTATTCGAGCGGATAAGTAAACATGTAATTCAGATAATCCTCGCCGAACACTGACGATGGATTGCAGTCGATATCAAGAAATCCTCCGGGCAGACCGAGGCGGTGAGTAAGCGCCATTTCAACCGTGCAGTCGTACCACCTTTTGTCCATTCCGCGTTCGGGAAGCTCCTCGGCAAAAATGTCGCAGATTTTATCGTCAAGCTTCACAAGCCCCCTGTCATAGAGCAGACCGATTGCCGTCATGGTAAAGGCTTTTGCAACCGAATAGGTGTTCTGACAGGGATTTGCGGGAACGCATTCCGCCGTTTCGATTTTACCGTCTTTATACTCGGATATTCTTATGATATCGAACGGCTGTGTTTCAATGAATTTTACGCATTCATCAAGAAATCTGCTCATCAGTCGTTTCCTCCGAAAAAGTCAGACTCAATATAATCAACGCCGAGAGAGCGGATATATTCAAAGCGGTCAGGCTCGTTGACGGTCCATACGCCGACCTCAAGATTTCTTTCGTGGAATTCCTCAATCATCTTTTCCGTAACAACATACTGGTCAACATCAATGGAAAATCCGTAATCGAAGCACCGCTCATAATTTCTCTCGCTCATGCCGTAGGTATACATGACGGGCAGGTCGGGAATCTGCTGATGAATCTTTACGAGATTATCGAAATCAAAGGACTGCAGAATGCATTTCGAAAGGTCGTAAACCTCTCTTACAAGGTCAAATATTTCGCTTATCTGCTCATCTGTAAAGGAACCCTTAAGCTCGACGAAGCAGATCATACTGTTTTCTTTCATTATTTCAAGATAACGGCGAAGCGGGCAGATATAAACATCTCCGTTATTGTGCCTGTTCTTAAGCGGCTTTGCAGTCAGCTCGGCAAAGGTGCTGTCGGCGATGGCAAGCTCGGTACCGTCCTCAAAAACTGCCGTTTTGTTGTGGTTGCATACAAGAACGCCGTCCTTTGTCATGCGGATATCTGTTTCGGCACCGCCGGATTTGTTTTCCGCAGCCATAAGAAAAGCCTGCTCCGTGTTTCCGAGATACTTTCCGCTGTAGCCCTGATGTGCAATCATGCATATGTTTTTCATAATATTCTCCTTTTATGCTATTGAAGCTCTGAGACCTTCAAGTACTGTTTTTGTGATATTCCAAAAGATATTTGCGGCAGCTTTTGTTATGAAAACAAAAATGTCATAAGCAATATCTGAAGCAGTTTTATCATTGATTGTTTCGTCAACGGGTGTAAGCGCGTTTGTGCCGTAGTCAAACTGCATGAACTGCGGATATTCTGCATTATCACCGACAGTGACATATTCTTCACTCTCTGCAAGCCAAAGGATAAAATCCGTGCTTTCTCCGTACGGATAATCAACATGACCCATGTCGCGGATAAACCATGTATGCTCGGGCAGCATGCAGGTTGAGGCGTCAATCTGTCCGTCAAACGAGAGGTGGTTATGGCCGTCGCTTACCTTCTGCTTATAACCGTCGCCGAGAGTTGTGTCAAGGTCGGCACAGACTGCGCCGCCGCTTGCAAGAGCCGCATCAATCAGATAGTCATTGTTGCTTGTTGCCGCAGTTTCCGAAATGGGAAGTCCCTGCATATTGTACTGGGCAGCAATATAAACATTGGTATCCTTCTGAGCATCGGCAATTATTTCTGCAGCATTCTGCTGAACGTTGTAATGGTATTCGTCAATATCCTTTATCAGCTTTGCATTTACATCTTTTTCAAGCATAAAAGCTTTTGCGTTTTCATAGCAGTCATCGTTGACAAGAGCCCACAGGCCCTCCATATGACCGAAAACGGGAATAAGAAGCTCGCTGTAAAGGCGCGCTTTGGTATTGTCGGTAATGCCGTTGGCAAAATTCTCAAGCAGAAGATTCACGCCTGCCGCCTCAAGCAGATTGCCGAAATAAAGCACAAGATTTTCAGCCGCATTTTTGCGTGTAAGCTGAGCAAGACGGCGCATAAGAGCATACATGCTGATATCCATATCGCCCGTGAAAAGGCTGCCCACGCAGGTTGTACCCTGAAACGCCGTTGAGTAAAGCGCAACGCTGTCAACATCGGCGCTGCCGTATTTGTACAGATATGACATCGTAACCGTACCGCCCATGCTGAATGCTGCAAGCGCAACGCGGTCGCATTTTGTTTCGGACCTGACGCGTTTAATCAGTTTGTTAAGCTCATCCGCATGGTCAAGCGGACTCATGCGCCAGTCGTAGTTGAAGAAATATGTATTTTCAGCGCCGAAGCGTTCGATACCCGCGCGTACAACGCCGTGTTCATCGGAGGTTTCCTCCATAAAATAATTCTCCGAGCCGACAAGGCTACCGTCAAATGTTTTTGTGCTGACATTCTTTACGGAATTGCCGTCACTGTCACAGACAAGCGCACCGAAGGCATCATAAAGTGCGGGAACAACACCGTCGGTCAGTGCCTCGTAGTCTCTGCTGACCAGAAAAAGCGTAACAGGAAGAAGCAGACGGAAAACCATTTTTGCAATAACTCCGCCGGTCATGGGGAAAACCTGCTCAGTTTCATTTTCATAAAGCGGGAATGTGTTCATTCCGCTGACAACGACAAACGCTGTTTTTTCCGGAGCCGCAAACGAGGGTACGGCAAAGCCTGAAACAAGCGAAAGACAAAGTATAACGCTGATTATTTTTGCGACTGATTTTTTCATAAAATCATCTCCCGAAAAGATTTTACCATAAATAATCTTTTTTGCAACACACTTTTTTCATTGCGGTCCGCAAACGCCGAAGCCGTTGTTTGTCTTGACATAATATCCGAAATGGTATAAAATCAATATATTATTTTGGGAGGTGTTTATATGAAAATCACAGAATATTCACCCCGGGAATTTGACAGGCTCGAATCTGCATGGAAAGCACTTGAAAAAGGTGCTGAAATGACATGGTTTCAGACCTTTGACTGGTATAAAATCGTAAATCAGCATTTTATGGCCGAAAAGAAAAAAGCGGCGTTCCGTTCGGGTACTTATGTACTTGTTTCCGACGATAACGGAACTCCACTTATGATTGCTCCTGTTCAGATTGTTAAAATCGGCTTTTATGTAAAGCGCGTCGGTGTAAGAAAAGGATTCTATTTTTTAGGCAGACAGGGTTATTCGGATTATCTTAATTTCATATACACTGATTTCAGTGATGAAAATGTCCGGGCAATTCTGAAATATTTAAAAGACAAATATAAAATCAACACATTCTATTTTGAGAATGTTTCTTCGGAAACCGGAATCTATCAGACATTCCAGAGCATTCCCGCTGTTGAGCGCACGGACTCCGTATGCATGAGAATTGTGCTGCCCGACAGCTTTGAGGATTACAGAATGTCTCTCGCCAAGAGTGTCCGCCGGAACATGACAACCGCTTTTAACAGGGCAAAGAAAAACAACCTTGAGTTCACCTATGAAATTGCCCGCACTCTTGACCGGAAAACGATAGAAGAGCTTCAGGAGGTCTATTCTCCGAGATATGAGAAAAAGCAGACAAGAACATTCAACGGCTTATCAAAAAAGGCTCAGATGTACAATTACTGCCGTGAAAAGATAAATAAGTACACGGAAATTCCCGTTGACGTCCTTACTGAAATAAAAGACTGCTGGTGCCTGATTGCACGGTGCGATAACGAAATTGCCGCATTCTTTTTCAGCGTTTACCGTCCCGAGAATAAAACGACATATCAGCTTATTGCGGGCGTTAACGAAAAATACCAGTGGTACGGCCCCGGAAAGACTCAGCTTTATAATTTCATACAGGATGAAATCAACAACGGCAAGCCTCTTGTCGATGTTATTGACCTTACCCGCGGAAACGAGGGCTATAAATACGATTTTAACGGTGAAGAGCTGAGAACCTCTCAGTTTCTGTTTTCGCTCTGATGTACGGGAGGGGTATCAGTGAAATCTGTTTTATTCCTGATTGAATCCCTTGACGGCGGGGGAGCTGAGGGTGCGCTTGAAAATATTGTCACAAATCTCGACCGCACAAAGTTTGATATTTCGGTTGTGTCAGAAACCGATAAGGAAAGCCGCACAGACAGAATCGCCGCAGTGAGTCATTACCACTGCTTCAGCCGTAAAAATGTAAACAATTCAAAAATAAAGGATTTTATCAACCGCGTTATTATTAAATTCTCCGTATCGGCACCGCCCTCGCTTGTAAGAAAAGTGCTTGTGCGCGGTAAATACGATATCGAAATCGCCGGCTGCGAGGGATACGCAACCAAAATTATCGGGTATTCCGATACGAAAGCTAAGAAAATTGCATGGGTTCACACCGATTTCATCAACAATCCGTGGAGCCGTGAGGTTTACGGAAGCGCAGAAGCCGAAAAAAAGTGCTATGAAAACTTTGATATAATCATCTGCGTTTCGCAGACCATAAAGGACGCTTTTGTAAAAACGTACGGCTTTGAAGACAAGGTAAAGGTTGTTCACAACATAGTTGACAACCATAAGATTCTTGAAATGGGCTGCGAGCCCGTTGAAGAAAAATTTCCGCGTCCGCTGTTCGTAATGGCAGGCAGTTTTCTTAAGGTCAAGGGTTTTGAACGTGCAACACGGATTTTCGGAAAGCTTCGCGACGACGGCTTTGATTTCCACACAATAATTATGGGAATCGGCTATGAGCGCGACGGGGTGGAAAAAATAATTGATGAGCTTAAGCTCCGTGACCGCATTACTCTTATGGATTATCAGGAAAATCCGTACAGGTACATGGCAGATGCAGACGCTTATGTCTGCTCCTCCTATGCCGAGGGCTACAGTACAACAGTAAGCGAAGCCGTCATTCTCGGTAAGCCTGTTGTCACCACGGAATGCTCCGGCATGAAAGAGATTTTCGGCGATAGGGAGTGTGGAATCATCTGTGAAAACAGCGACGCAGGACTTTATGAGGCACTGAAGAAAGTGCTTTCAGAGCCTGAACTGCTGAAAAAATTCGAAAAAGAATCACAGGCACGTTCCGCGGCATTCAGCAAAGAGAAGCTTGTTGCCGAGGTGGAAAACCTTTTTGATAAATTATAATATTATCGCCGTATAATTCCTCTGATATCATAACTTGCATATACCGATACAGACATTATCATAAAAAATGAAAGCACCGCCCAATGCGGAGCTTTCATTTTTTATTTCTGATTTTATTCCTGAACTGTAAGTCCTGCAAAATAATTCTTTATCATTTCGGTAAGCCATTCGAAAACCAGCTTCAGTGCCTCACAGAAATCCGAATCGTATCTCTGCGTTGTATCCATATTTTCCTCTGTCATCGGGAAGGCGTCAAAGCCTTCAATTACAAGGAACTGCGGATATCTGCTGTCGGAATCAACCGTAAATTCGCCGTGTCCGTTTATAATGGAATTCAGCAGCGGATTGATTTCGGAATAGAAATCCTTGTGTTTATAATTTTTAATGAACCATGTTCTGTCGGGGAACAGACATGTTGAAGCGTCAATCTGTCTGTCGGGAGAGATATACTTCGCATCAGCTGCCGCGATATATTCATCGCTCAGCCTTGAATCAAGAGAAGAAACAACCGCACCCATTGAAGCGTCGGGAACAGTGCAGTATGAGTCCGACAGCTCGTTCGCGGGAGCATTAAGCGGAATTGCCTGATATCCGTATTTGGTAATATTGGAAACAATTATTCCGCGCTCCTCATACTCTTTGAAAAGCTCGGGAGCTTTCACCTGAACGTTATAATGATAGTTATCTATAATATCAATGAACGGCGCCCATTTTTCCATATCCTGATTATGGAAAATGTTTTCCTTTGCGCGGTTGTAATCCCTGTCGCTTACCATGCTCCAGTATCCGGGGAAGGTTCCGAAGGAATCAATGAGAATCTGCGGCATGATGTCAAGATAAATATCCTCCCAGACATTGTTGACCGCCCAGCAGGCAAGGTCAAGTCCGTAGGTATCGTTAAACACGGTGACAAACGCTTCAAGAAGCTCCTTTGTCATTCCCTCGATGTTTATGTCAACATCGCTGACAAATCTTTCAATACCGTCAGCGTCAAGATAAAGGTCGCTTGAAAAAAGCTTGCTGCAGATTTCAGCTCCGTTAAGCGCGCTGGCGTAAATGAGCAGATCTCTTACATGCTCGCCGTCATACTTTTCCATATAAGCCGTCGCAACGCATGCGCCGAGGCAGCGTCCCATAACCGCAACCTGCTCCTCGCCTGTCACATCGAGAACATCCTCAATAAACTGATGCAGCTGGTCCGCAATTTTATACGGGTCCATACGCCAGTCGTAAAAGAACTCATAACTCTGAGTAGGATATTTTCCGTTTACCTTCTGCGTTCTGAGCTGTGACTTGCTGTATGTCCAGCGGCATGTGCTTCCGTTGGGAGCCTCACCGTTTTCGTCAAGCGCAAGCTCATGATAAAGCGGTGAAATCGTGTCGCGTACAAGATTTCCGAACTCTGTCCATTCCTGCGTAAAAATTGCCTTGGCAAAAACACCGATATTGTCCTTGGCAACCTCAAGGAAATGGTCAATCGGAAGATTAACGGGGAAGAGCGTTCTCTGCGTTCCGTCTTCATCCGTAACATAGATGTCATTTCCCGAACCTACAATATAAATGAGCGGGATATCGGTTCCGTCCGCGTTATCCGCCGCCGATGTCGGCACACAGAATATAGCCGAAAAAACAAATGTCAAACTCAGTAATACAGAAATCGTTTTACGGAGTACCCTTTTCATATCTATACAACCTTTTCTATAATAATTACGGATAAAACAGGAATTTTGTCCAAATTATATTATATTACACACATATTATTTTTTCAAGTACTAAATATTGTATAAGAAAAAAGGCTACGCACAAGGGCGGCGCAAGTTAGGGATAAATCGTCTGAAAACGCATCTTTCAGCAAATAACTGCTAAGCGGGCAACATACATCAGTATGCTGCCCGCTTTTTCATTGTTCTTCATCTGAAATCTGTTATTTTCAGATACAGAGTAGTTTTGAATGAGATAGAATCATACTCAGACGCTGCTGACAAAACCGCAGGAATACTCGCGTATTTCAAGGTTTTTCAGCAAGTATAAGGCGATTATAGCCATTCAAAACCGGTTTCTCCCTAATTTGCACCGCCCAAGCGAAGCCTTTTCTGTCATATAAGTGATTATTTGCTTTCTTTTTTCCACTCTTCAATCGTCGAAGAGCCTTCTGTAATTACATGGGAAAGGAAGTAATTCTTTCTTTCCTCAGAATTGATAACCGTAACGGGCTTAATCTGATTCAGAACCACGCCCTTGTCCGCAAGCATCTGGCTGTATCCGACATAGGTCTTTTCCTCAAGGAACAGAACCTCAGGACGGTTAAGCATACCCCAGCGGCGGTACTTATAATATTTTTCGTTTATTTCATCAAGCTGATGGTCTATTGTTTCAATAAACTTCTGTCTTCCGTCCTCGTCAAGCGGTCCGTCCTTAAGCTCGATAAGCAGAGTGTAGCGCGGCGGCTTGGTTGAGAAATCGGGATAGAAGCTGAAGCCCTTGTATTCAACGCCCATTTCCTTTGTTGAATTCTCAATAGCGGCATCAATCATGTCAACCGTTGTCTTTTCGTTGGCAACATTCATGGAAAGATTCTGTCTGAACAGAAGCTCAACCTGCGGAGTATTGTTGTACATTCTTGTAACGTGAACAACATCCTCAAGCTTGTATCTGTAAAGTCCCGAGAAATTGGAAACAATCATTTCATAATTCTTTCCGACCTCAAGCTCGTTGATAAGCAGCGGACGGACATTATCGTCGGCCTTGTCCTCAAGGTCGTCAACGGGAAGAAACTCGAAGAACAGACACCAGGGAAGCAGAACGTAGTCACTTACATCAAGCTCCATCGGCGCTGCAAAGAAGCCCTCGGCAGCGGCATAGCCCATGTTGTGCATAGGAACGTTCGGACCGATATGCTTTCGGAGCTTTTCAACATAAACGGAAAGGTTTGCGCCCATCATGCCGTATGCCCACTGAAGATTGGGCCAGATTCGCGGAGCAATCGGGTCCTCAAAGCCCTTTTCGAATTCCCTGCGAAGCTCGGCGGCTCTCTTCGGATTGGGCTTGAATTTCTTTTCATACTGTCTGCGGAGTTCGGGAGTAATGTCAATATCCGGGTTTATGATACCCTTCTCGATATCGTCGCACATCATTTCCCAGTTCTCCTCAAGGTAATCGAACATGGTTGTAAGAAGAGTTACAACAATTGAACCGAGATAGCTTACCTTCTTATTTTCAAGGCAGAAGCGCAGATGAAGATACGATGTATCAAGCTTCGCGTCAAGGCTGGGATAAAGCAGTGACATGGGCGAAGTGCAGAAGAAAGGAAGCAGCGGTCTTAAAAACCTCAGAGGTATCTGACCTGCGCCGTTGCATTGCTTGCCGTCCTCAAGCTTGTGGCCCGAAAGATTAAGAGCAAGCGGACCGACCTGATTTCTCATTCTTATTCCGCGGTCTTTCATATAATGGAAAGCTGTTGCAACCGAAACCGAGAAGCCTATGCACTGCATCTTCCACAGGTCGTTCGCGCCCTTGGGAAGAATCTTGGGCTTTCCGACAGAACCCGAGGATGACGCATAATGAAGATTCCTGCCCGAAAACATAATTCTGTCTTCGCCGTTGTTAATCATGCGGTCAACGTAAGGCTCATAGTCCGCATATGTAGAAAGCGGAACTATTCTCTGATAATCCTCGATTGAATGAACATCCTTAAGATTGAGCTTTTTGCCAAGCTCACAGTTTTTATTTCGTCTTATGATTTTTTTCAGAACACTTTTCTGTGCTTTAAGAGGGTCTTTGGTAAAATGCTTGATTTCCATTCTTGATACATCACCGAGAAAAACGCCGAAGTCAGAAAAATAAATCATATTCTCACATCCTTTTAGAAATACATCTAAATATTATCATAACTTTACATTCAAAGTCAATATGAAATAAATGGAAAAAGCGTATGCAATATTCCCATTTTAATCAGTTTTTCTTGACGGTACTTTCACTTTTCATTATAATATATCCCGAGGTGAAAAAAATGACAAAAAAAGAAAGAGCGCTTTCGGCTGTCGAGGCTCTTAAAAAAGAATACCCCGAAGCGCTCTGCGCTCTTAAAGCATCCAACGATTTTGAACTGCTGATTGCAACAAGACTTTCGGCTCAGTGTACCGACGCCCGCGTCAATATTGTAACCCCTGCCCTCTTCGCAAAATATCCCACGCTTGAGGACTACGCCGGAGCAAGGGTTGAAGACATTGAGGAGCTGATTCATTCCTGCGGCTTCTTTCGCGGCAAGGCGCGCGACATAATCGGCATGGCACAGAAAATTCTCAGCGATTTCGGCGGGAAAGTCCCCGATAATATAGAAGACCTTACCTCCTTGCCCGGTGTGGGAAGAAAAACCGCGAATCTTATCTGCGGCGATATTTACGGCAAGCCTGCAGTTGTCGCCGACACCCATCTCATCCGCATAACCAATCTGCTCGGGCTGGTTGACACGAAGGACCCGTACAAGGTAGAGCTTGCGCTTAAAAAGCTGCTTCCTCCCGGGGAAAGCAACGATTTCTGTCACCGATGCGTGCTGCACGGACGCGCCGTATGCATCGCCCGCCGTCCGCAATGTGAAAAATGCTGCATGGCGTCATTCTGCAAATCGGCAAAGTCAGAAAAATAATTTTATCAGAACGGCGGCAATAACCGCACCTGCCGCAGCCGCGCCTGCAAGCTGAGAAATAAGGACCATTCTGCTTCTGCGCAGCTTTGTCGGCGGAGGCGACCCCGCCTTGCCGGCTATCTCGTCGGCACGCTCACGCAATGTTCCCTCGCATACCGAGGAAAATTCAGGCTTTACAAAGAAGATTACACGCTCAAAATATTCGCATGTAGGTTTTGTAACCTCAACCACCTGATGATTTACACCCTTCAACAAAAAAGACACCTCTGTTTTATTTGATTTCCTTAACTTATTGTTGACTGTGTACAAATTTTTATACAATCGAAAATGCATAAAAATCGACTTTATGCGACCCGTTTTCAACTTTCCACAGAAATTTGTTAAGCAGTGGAAAACTCAGAAATCCGGTGGAAATCGGTGGAGAACTATGTGGAAAGTGTGGATAACTGACCTTAAAATCCTTGATAACCTTAAGTTTTCCACCAATTTAACGTGTTAAAGTCAATTATATGTGAAATTTTTAACAATATGTAAAATATTCTGTCAAGCCCCTTTTATGAATTTATTAATAGAAAAAATTAACGAAAAATTAAGAAAAGTTTGTGCAAATTACAATCAAAATAATCCTTGACAGGCGAAAATTACAAAAGGTTACAAAATGAATAATTTCAGATAAGGTTTTTCTGAAAAGGAGTAATTATGAACAGTTTCAGAGAAAAAAACAGCATAATATACAAAAGCGTTGATACGCTCAGCATTGCCCTTACGCTTGACTGCGGTCAGTCGTTCCGCTGGAGCGAAAACGCGGACGGGTCGTGGCACGGCGTTGCCTTCGGAAGAGCGGTGAACATCAGTCAGAACAGCGACACCGTAACCGTCAGCGGAGACATCCGTGACGGCGATGAGCAGCTCTGGGCCGATTACTTCGACCTCGGCAGAGACTACGGCGCAATATGTGAAAAGCTGAAATTCGACAGTTGGCTGAATAAGGCAATCAACGCATACAGCGGCATCCGCATTCTTAAACAGGACGAATGGGAGGCGCTCTGCTCGTTCATTATTTCACAGAACAACAACATACCGAGGATAAAGGGCATCGTAGAAAGACTCTGCATGGCATTCGGCGAGGAACTCGGAAACGGCGATTTTTCTTTTCCGTCAGCAGAAAGGCTCGCTGTCCTCTCCCCCGACGACCTTGCGCCGCTGAGAGCGGGCTTCCGCAATAAATACATAATCGACGCCGCGCAGAAGGTTGCGAACGGTGAGGTTGATTTAATAAAAATGCGCTCCTGCGACATGGATGAAGCAAGAGCGGAGCTGATAAAGATTAAAGGCGTCGGAGCGAAGGTTGCCGAATGCACCCTGCTTTACGGCTGCGGACGCGTGGAGGCGTTCCCCGTTGATGTCTGGGTGCGCCGGATAATGGCCGAGCTGTACCCCGACGGTCTGCCCGAATGCACCGGGGGTGTAGAGGGCATTGCTCAGCAGTACCTTTTCCATTGGCGCAGAAATCTTGAGGAGTAAATTACAATTTGCGGCGTGTCGCCGCACCCTCGCCGGGTTGATAATTATCAGAATTACTATTGCTGTGCGCGAGCCGTCGGAGTACCTCCGCACCCTCGCCGGGTCGGCAGTTATCAGAGTTCTGTTACCCTGCGCGAGCAGTTGGAACATGTAATGTCATTCTGAGGAGGAACGACGAAGAATCTCAAAAACGGCAGGCTGAGATTCTTCACTTCGTTCAGAATGACATGATAAAAATACAATTGCCCGTCAGGTTTGATAAAATTTCGCGGGCGACCGGGTCGCCCCTACGCAGTATAATTGAAATTACATCGACAAATTGCAATTTGCGCATATCTTACGGCTCGCGCAGTGAGTTGGATTTTAGATAAAATCTAACCCGGCGAACGACCGCAGGTACTGCGGCAAATACCAATTTGATGAGACTATCATAAATAATATACAAAAGAAGGATGCAAAAATGGATATAAAAAAGTACTACGCAATTGACGGCGAAAAGCCGCTTGACAACATTAAGCCCGACGGCGGATTCTTTGCGGTTTTCAGAAAAGTCGCAGTTATAGGCGACAGCCTTTCATCAGGAGAGATGGAATCACTGAACGCCAAAGGAGAAAAAGGATACCACGATTACTTTGAGTATTCATGGGGACAGTTCATGGCCCGTGCCGCAGGGTGCGAGGTACTGAATTTTTCCCGCGGCGGAATGACAGCCTCGGAATACATGGAAAGCTTCGGCGAGGCTAATGACTTTTTCAACCCTGAAAAAGCCTGCCAGGCGTATATTATCGCCCTGGGTATCAACGACCTTGTAAACCGGCGTGACGAAATCGGAACAGTAAAGGATATAGACCTGAACGATTACAGGAACAACGCAAAAACCTTTGCGGGATATTACGCTCAGGTTATTCAGAGATACCGTGAAATTTCACCGAAGTCAAGAGTTTTCCTTATGACAATGGTTCCCGACGGAAACAACGATAAGTTTAAAGACGGATGCATTGAAGCTCACCGTAAGCTGCTTTATGAGCTTGCCGAAATGTTTGAGTTTACCTATGTACTTGATTTCTGCGAATACGCTCCGCCTCACGACGCGGAATTCCGCCGTCATTTCTATCTCGGCGGACACCTTAACGCAATGGGATATCTGCTCACAGCACAGCAGGTTATGTCATACATAGATTATATAATCAGAAATAATTATGAAGACTTTGCACAGACTGCATTCATCTGCAAGGGCGGAGAATACAACTGCGAAGCAAAATGGTAAAACACTGCAGCCTCAAAGCATAATTAAAGCCTTGCCGTTCCGGCAAGGCTTCTTCATTTTTATTTATCGTTTTCGCTGAGCATTTCTTCAAGCTCTTCGATTTCCTCGTTCATCACATCCTCCTGCGCCACAAGTGCGCGGCGTTCATTGAGGGCGATGTACATTTTCTCTCGCTTCTCACCGTCGAGGTCATAGAAGAAATACGGGATAACCTTTATTATGCTCGGAATTGTATGAATACCGTTGAAAAGGAAGAATACCTTTTCATATACCTTCTTGCTGCCCTGACTCCACGGAAGCATGGGGATTGTCGGGTCATAGCCTGACCATTTGAAAATAAGTATGGTCATAATCGCTTCAAGCGGCTTCGTTACCTTTGTAATAAGGTCAGTCAGGATATTAACCGTACCGTCGGGGCGTTCGCCTGTCATATACTCGGTATAGTCATTTATTTCTCTGCCAAGCTCAGCTTCAAAAACATTGGCGGGTCCGTTGTTGATGCCGTTGAGTCCGTAGAACAGAGCGTAAATACCGAGTATTACCCATTTTTTATCAACATTCGGACAGCCGAGGGCAAACATTCCTATAACCGTAAAAATATCCCACAGGCGCAGGGTAATAACCGCCCGTTTGTTGTTGTTTTTGAAAATCTTTTTGAATTTCGGAATAAATGCGACGCTGAGCGTATTGAAGGTGTTATACGGCAGGTAGGCAAAGAATGACGGAATTACGCCGCCGAATATCTCCTGCTGAGTAACAACATCCCATGAGTAGCCGCCGTTGCTCCACCAGCTTGTGGCAAAGTTGGCAATGAAATTACGCATGGCGTATTTGTTCTTGAGAACATAGAAAATAGACTTGCTTATCGGTGCGGGCTTGGGCTGAAGAATGATTCTTTCCTTGCAGCCGATTGCCATCGCTATGTTGCCGACGCAGCCGATAATTGCGCTTGAGAACGCAAGACCGGCAAATATCTGTGAAAGCTTTATGTTTATATATCCCTTGTTGTTCAGCTCCATAAGCGGCGGGAAAATTGTATAAACAAGCTGTGCGCCCGGCTCGCCTATATACTCGGCAAGAAGACCGACATTGATTCTGTCCTTCGGGTTCGGCGTCTGAAGACTGACCATATTGTTCCGGGGAATGGTGTAAATCGTGGAAAAGGTCTCCTGAATAAACAGCATTATAAAAACAAATATTATCTTGTTCGGGTCGTTGCCCGGAGTATCGCCCAGGAAAAGCGCGCCCGAATACAGAACCGCGGTGCTGACGAAATACGGAACAGCCGTAAAAATAATGTACGGTCTCGCCTTGCCCCAGCGGGTTCGCGTTTTGTCGTAAACTGCGCCCATGAGCGGATTGTTGAGAACATCATAAATACTGATAAGCGCAAGAATCGCCGTAACATAAACCATGTCAATCTTGAGAACGTTTACAAAATACAGCGTTCTGTAAACCTCAAGTCCCGAAAGGAATTTTGTCGCAAACTGTCCTATTGCGGGCAGGAGCATTTCTTTCGGGGTAAGAACGCCCGTATGGAACATTCTTACGGCAATATTGCTGTACTGATCAAGCTTTCTGCTCTCAATGCTTGCGGCTGAATTCTCCTCAGCCTTAAAAACATTCTGAGCAAAATCCCTGAGATTACTCTTTTCTTTAGCCATTCAATCACCTCGCTGTTTAATGCGGGAATCATCAGTCATCACCGTGAAAAATCCGTGCGGACTGTTTTTCTTGAAATTTATTCTACATCATTATATCTTGCCTTGTCAAGCTATATGTTATTTTTACTGTTTATATATATTGTATAAAAAGAACACCCGGCTGTTTTTCCGCAGCAGAGTGTTCATCTGTTTAATATACCGTTTTCCAAATCATGCATTTCGGATAAACCACCTCTTCCCGACAGAGCATTTCCGTTACTCAACAAGCGCGGCGGCACGGACAATTTTTGCAAACGGGAGCGTTCTGTCATTCTGACCGATATAGAAGCCGCAGCCGATATTGCATGTCAGCGTATTGGCTACGAGACTGCCGAAAACTCTGAGTCCGTCAGTACTGATTTTGATGTCTCCCTTCGGGGCGTATACTATTCCCCACATTTTCAGCTCCGTACCCTGTGAGCCGAGTTCAATATTTCCTTTGCGCGAATAGAGTGAAAGCGTTGCGCCGGAATCGTTGTAGGTATGTGACGCTCCTCCGATTTTTATATTGCCCTCCGCAATCATACAGCCGTTAAGCGAAATATCGCCGCCCGAACGTGTTTCGATTGAGCCGCCCGAGTAAACAATTCCCTGTATTGTACAGTCGCCGTTGCCTCCGAAGGCTACTCTTCCGCTGTGGCACCATACATCTCCCGTCAGATTAAGATTACCGTTGATAAAGCAGGTATCGGAATCGGCGCTGACATTGTGCCCCCAGACATTTATGTTTCCGTTGATTCTGTTTGTTCCTCCTCCGAGCGCAAGCTTTCCGTAAACAAACATACTGCCGTTGACAGTCAGATTAAGATTCCACGCGGAGGTTGTCGTCATGTTGCCCCTGCAGCGTACCGAACCGAATTTATATGCAGTGCCGTTTCCGTTAAAAATCTCTATATTGCCTCCGCAGAAAAAGTCACCCGTTACTGCAGATGCCGCCTGAAATGTCGCATTGCCTTCAACATACATTTTACCGCCGACATAAAGCGTTTTGTTCCAGGTCTGAGTGAAATTTCCGCCGACATAAACATTTCCCGTTACATATGTGGGACACTGAGGAACGAAATCCTTTTCAACGTATAAATCTCCGCGCACATAAAGTATTGCGTCTGAATAGCTTGTGCTGAGATTTCCTCCGCAGAAAAGTCCGCCGCTCGCGTAGGAAATTACATCGTTAAGATAACCGTCTCCCGTAATTTTGTATTTATAGGCCTGCGTACGGGTTATATGCGGCTGAGGTCCGGTAAACTGCTCCTTTTCCGCATTCGGCGCTACCGACATTATCATTTCATCCCAGTCAGGCATTGCCTGATGAGCGGCATGGTTGCTGACATTCGGAGGCTGACTCATGCTGTTTGCAAAGGTTACTTCCCTCGCCGACGCAATATCGTAAATCACGGCGGCATCGTTGCAGCCGACCCGAATGTTTCCGTTTCCGAAAACGCTGCCAGCGACCTCACGGAAATCACCGTTAAGATAAAAAGTTGAATCCTCGCCGTAAAACATCAGATAGTCAAAATCTATCGACATGTTTTTATTTACATATTTTGCGGCGGCATGAGCCTGAATGTTCATTTCCTTCTCGCTGAAAACACTTGCAAAAAGCGTCTGACAGACATAGTTGTCGGTAACGCGGATTACGCCTTCTTCGGGAAATTCAACCGTAACCGAGCCTGAATCAAAGCCGTTTTTCTCAACGTAATCAAGCGCAACCTCTTTTGCGCGTGTCTTATCGGGCAGATAGGTTACCGAAGCAAGCGCAGCGGCATCCATCGCGTTCTGAAGACGGCTTTTCTGATAATATCTGAGTCCGAGGTCCGTAACAAGAGAAGCTATGCCGAGAAACGCCACAAGTCCGAAGGCGGCAATGATTATAACCGCGCCCTTTTCATCCCTGCAGAATAAAGAAAATCCGGTTTTACGTTTCATATCATACACTTCCTTCCCTTTACCTCACGGCAATTATTCTCCGAGCGATGTACCGATAAGCTCAAGCTGATTTTTAAGCTCCTCAACAGCGGCTCTCGCCTGCTCAATATGATAGGACTGCATCTGCATCTTTTTATTAAGCTTTATTCTCTCCTGACCGAGCGCGTCCTCGCCTGCCGTCAGCTTCTCAGCGTAGTAATAAGCTTTTTCCTTTGCCTCTGCCTTCAGATTTGCAAGCTCTTTCTTATACTGCTCATTTTTTTCGGTAAGCAGCGAGTTTTCAACATTCAGTCTTCCCGTCTCGGTTTTCAGTCCGCTGTTTTCTTCCTCCGTCTTTTTCAGATGAGCTTCTGTCGATTTCATCTCGGCGCAGAGCAGCTCATTTTTCTCCTGCTCCTTTGAAACTTCAGCCCGGAGATTTTCTATCTGTCTGAGCGCATCCTCATACTGACTGCTGAATTCGTTATTTTTCTGAGCATCCTTTTCGAGTGATTCAATCTGCTCAAGGCAGTTTTTCAGCTGCAGCGAAAGAGTCTCTATCTGAGAATCGGCTTTTTTCAGACTTTCCTCTGCTGAGGCCGCTGCTGCACGCTCGTCCTCAAGCTGTTTCTGAAGCTTTATCAGCTGAGCCTGTTTTTTATCGTCCTTTTTATCATCTTTCTTTTCATTCTTTTTCTCTTCTTCTGCAGTCTGTTCAGGAACAGGCTGCGGTTCGGGCTTTTTCCCTGTGTTTTCAAGCTCTCTGCATTTTTCGGCAAGATTGTCCCGCTCCCTGCTTATCAGCGTAAGCTCCTGCTTCATCTCGGCCATACGCATTTCATAATTCTTGGAAGCATCCTGCATCGTACGGCTCATCTCATCGATATACGCAATAACCTCGGCCGGGTCAAAGCCGCGCATAACCTTTTTAAAAGCAACGCTGTTCTCCGCAGAGCCTGTTACGCTTTCATGTTCATTTTTCATTGCGCTCCCTCATTCCGTTCGGTATTTTCGATATCCAGTCTGTCACCGATACATATTTCACGCCTTGCGCATGTGCCGGAATTGACTTCTATAACACAGGCGGAATTTTTTACCGTATGCCCGATTTTCCACGGCTGCATATCCTCGTCAATGTTTATAACGGTTCCGTCATCCGAAAGGTAGATTATATCAAGCGGAAATTTCATATTCATCATATGAATCTGACTGCATGGCTTTATAAGCAGTCCGTAGCTGTCGGGAATCGACTGTGCAAACATCAGTCCGCGGAATCTTTCCCAGAAGCCCGACGCGACATCAACATTGCGGATGATAACTGCTCCGTCCTTTTTAACTGTAGCTTTTTCCATTTGCTCCTCTCCTTTCATCCGAGGGTATCAATAATGTTGAGAACCGACGGTCCCATAAGAATTATGAATATTACGGGGAAAATGAACAGCAGCATCGGTATCAGCATTTTGATGGAAGCTTTGCTGCCCTTTTCCTTTGCCTCCTGACTGCGCTCAATTCTGAGCTGTTCAGCCTGCGAGTGCATGACATTGTTTATCGGTATTCCGAGCTGCTCAGCCTGGATAAGCGCCGAAGAAAATGTTTTCAGCTCGTCAAGCGAGGTGCTGTCACACAGATGCTGCAGCGCCTCACGCCTTGTTATACCCATCTGTATTTCTCTGTAGACAATCATCAGCTCATCGATAAACGGTCCGTGAAGCTTTTCGGAAACCTTCAGAAGCGAGGCGTCGAAGCTGAGTCCCGCCTCAATACAGACACACAGCAGGTCCATCGCGTCGGGAAGCTGTCTTTTTATGCCTCCCTGATGCCCGTTTACCCTTGTTCTCAGATAATATGTAGGTCCCATGATTCCGAATATCAGTCCCATGCACATTATCATAAGCATTATCAGCGGGTCGGGCTTGACAATCAGCAGCACTATCACCGTGACCACAAGGCTTATTATCAGAACGACGGATTTTATAAAGCTGAAATCCTCTGCGTCCATAAATATTCCTGCGAATCTGAGCTGCTTTGCGATAAGCTCAAGCTTTTTCGACTCATCGTTTTTCTTCTTTTTCGATGTTGATTTTTTCATTGCCTCGGAGAGCTTTTTCATGCCTTTGCCGAATATTCGGGTAAAAAGCGACACCTGAAGCTCCTCAAAGCCCGGACGCTCCGAACTGCCTGTTATCTGATCGATTCTGCGCTGTTTTTCATCCGCTCTTTTTCCGAACGGAGCCGCAATAAGCAGGAACAGAAAGAACGCAAAAACCGCGTATAGGATAACCAGATATTCCACAAAAGCACCCCCTTTTATAACATCTTCTCAAATCAGTATTTTATTGTGATAACCTTTCTGATTGCAAGGAAGCCGATTATCTCCATTACAATTGAAACAATAAGCATTACCCTGCCCCTTGAGGTTGTAAAAAACGTGTTCATGTAGTCGGGATTTATCAGCATCAGAGCAACGGATATCATCACCGGAAGCGCTCCGATAATCATGCCCGATACTCTTCCCTGCGCCGTTATCGAACGGATTTCTCCTTTTATTTTCAGTCTCTCGCGTATGGTATCCGAAATTGTCGAAAGTATCTCCGACAGGTTGCCGCCGGTTGTTCTCTGAATACATACGGCCGATACAACAAGCATGAGGTCTGTGCTTTTTACGCGTCCGCTCATATTCTCAAGCGCTTCGTCAAGAGTTGCGCCGTAGCGAATCTCATTGCATACCCTCGCGAACTCCGAGCCGACGGGTGCGGGCATATCGCACGCAACGCTGTCCATAGCCTGCTGAAATGAGAATCCCGATTTAAGACTGTTGCACATCATTATCAGCGTATCTCCGAGCTGACTTTCAAAAACCTTTGTGCGTTTTTCCTTTTTCAGACGGATAAATATAAGCGGAAGAAACGCCCCGAGTCCTGCAAGCGTCGCGGCGGGAAGCACGCCCGCGCCGAAAAGCGCGGCAAGTCCGGCAGGAACAAAGGTGAGAACTATCCACACAAGCGCAAATTCCTCGGGTCTCATCATGATATCCGCGCTTACAAGCTCGTCAAACAGCTTATCCATAAGCTTGCGCCCCTGCGCTGTACGGGCGACATCCGCTCCCCTCGCGTGCTGTAAAATTGAATTTTTGCGCTGCACCTTTTTATTCTCGGAAACAGGCTTGCCGCGGCGGAGCTTGTTGACTCTTTTTCGCACGGCACGGCTTTCCTGTGTTGCCGTACCGGCGACGCTGACTGCAAGGAAAAAGTTGAAAATACCGAATACAACGGCAAGAATAATTCCACTAATTTGTAAACCACTCATAATTAACGCTCACCCCGTTTCCGGTAATCTTTTCAAGAGCCTTCGGGCGTACGCCTGTCGCTCTGAATCTTCCGTTAAACTTTCCGTTCGCGTCAACGCTTCCGTCCGTTTCATAAACGAAGATATCCTGCATGCTTATGATATCGCCCTCCATGCCGACAACCTCGGTTATGCTCGTAATTTTTCTTGTTCCGTCTCTGAGACGGCTCTGCTGAACAATAAGGTCGATTGCCGAGGAAACCTGGTCGCGTATCGCGCGGAGAGGAAGCTCCATGCCCGACATAAGCACCATTGTTTCAAGTCGTGAAAGCGTATCTCTCGGAGAGTTTGCGTGCGTTGTTGTAAGCGAACCGTCATGACCTGTGTTCATAGCCTGCAGCATATCGAGCGTTTCCTCGCTTCGAACCTCGCCGACGATGATTCTGTCGGGTCTCATTCGCAGGGCGTTCTTTACAAGGTTTCTGATTGTTATAGCGCCCTTGCCTTCAAGGTTTGCAGGTCTTGCTTCAAGCGTCAGAACATGCTCCTGATGGAGCTGAACCTCGGCGGCGTCCTCGATTGTAACAATTCGCTCGTCCTCCGGAATGTATGAGGAAAGGACATTCAGAAGCGTTGTCTTGCCGCTTCCCGTACCGCCCGAAACAACTATGTTCAGCTTGCCCTTTACGCACGCCTCAAGAAACTGAAGCATTTTCGGACTTAAGGAGCCGAACTGCAGAAGCTGCTGCGCGGTAATAGGATTTTTGCCGAACTTTCTGATTGTCAGTATAGGTCCGACAAGGGAAAGCGGAGGAATAATCGCGTTGACTCGGGAGCCGTCGAGAAGTCGTGCGTCAACCATCGGGCTTGCCTCGTCAACATGTCTTCCGACCTGGGAAACAATACGGTCAATGACATTCATCAGATGCTCTTCATCCCTGAACTTCAGGTCTGTGAGCTTAAGCTTGCCCTTTTCCTCAACATAAATATGGTCGGGACCGTTTACCATGATTTCGGAATATCTCGGGTCCTGAATCAGAACCTCAATCGGGCCGTAGCCCATGATGTCGTTGAAAAGGTCCGTTGTAACCTGCGCGCGGTCAATACGCGCAATCATGTTTTCGTCATCGTTGACGCGGTCGTCAATCATCTTGTACATAGCCGCACGGTCTGTGATTGCCTGACCTTTTTTATTCATTTCGCGAATGATTTCGCTGTGAATATTTCGCTTTATATCAAGATAAGGGTCTTTTTCCCTGGCACTTTCTTCTGCCGATACCGTCACCTTTTCATCGGTATCAACCTTTGCGGTCTCTTCAACCTTCTGTTTGTCAATTCTGTCTAAAAGTCCCATTGATAAGCCTCCTTTATCTTAATTGCCGCATCATTTTTTGCTCTGCTTTTTCAGCTTCGGCATTTTTCTCTTGACAGGCTCCGTAAGCACCTCGACTCCCGAATGCTCGGCGATTATCTTTTCCGTCATATGACTGACTGCATTCGCAAGCGTTGAGCGCGGCTGTGAAATTACCGCCGGAAGTCCTTTATTTATACTTGATACCGCTGTTTTTTCGTCGGACGGAATAACGTAATAGATTTCCTTTCCGAACATTTTGCTGAAATCCGCAGGCTTGATAATGCCCTTCTCATATTTGTTTATTACGAACTGCAGCTTATCCTTCTGATGAAGCTGTTCAAGAATGTCATAGCACATCTTCGCATTCTTGAGAGAAAGAATATCCGTGTTGTAAATCATGTAGATTTCCGCACAGTTTTCAAAGGCTGTGATTGTGACCTCGCTGAACGAAACGCCCATATCAATTATTACATATTCGTAGTACGGACGCATGATGTCGATGATTTTTTCAACATGAGAGGTCTGCACATACTCGGCAAACTCAGAGCTTTTCGGCGCACAAAGAACGCGCATTCCGCTGCTGTGGTCCATCGCGAAGCTGTTTATATTCTCAATCGTTATGCCGCCTCTGTCCTGAACAAGGTCAACAATCGAATACTTGAAATCGGAATCGAGCGAAATCGCAACATCGCCGAACTGCAGGTCAAGGTCGACAAGCATGACGCGCTTTCCCGCTCTCGCAAGAGCTACCGCAGTATTGACAGCCACCGTGGTTTTTCCGGTGCCGCCCTTGCCGCTGAAAAATCCCAGAACCTTGCAGCGTATCTTCTTCCCCTCGTTGGTATCGAGCGAACGCTGCTGCTCAAGCTCGTAAACGCTTTTCAGCTCATCGGAAAACTGCTCAGGCGAAATATTCACAAAGGGTATTACCTTTCTTATTCCGTAGCCGGCCGCCTTGTTGACGAGGTCAACCGTTATGCTGTCCGTCGCAAGCACCATCATCGTACCGTGAACCGTGGACAGAACATCCTGAACAAACTTGAAAACGTTTTCGTCCGCCTCACCCTTGACAACGCAGAGGACAACCTCGGGGAAAAGATTGATAATCTTCGTTTTAGCCTCCGCTCCGTAGCCTGAATAGCCTCCTATTGCAAAGCTGCTGTCAAGAAGCAGATTTTTAACATCAATGCGCAGATCAAGATCATCGGATAAAATAACAACATTTATTTTTTCCATTATTCATTCCTCCTGTCTGCTTTGTTATTTAGCCTTTGCCGTGGTAGTTGTGGTTGTCTGAACCTCGCCCATTCCGTAGTTGGTTACAGGTTCCTCAACTCTCGGTACGGTTACGGTTTCGCCGTTCTCATTCACCGTTGTTTTTTCGGGAAGCGTCGTAAGCTGTGCGCCCTCCGCATACGATACAAGCACAACCGAAAACAGGCCGTCATCGTACTTCATGAACTCCGCAAGCTGCTTTTCGGTAAGTGAAACCGTCACCATATCATAGCTTGTCGTCTCCGTGCCCGAAAGACTTGCCTTTTTATCGGAATAAGTGCCTGTTTCAATTACCCTGACATTTCTCATTACCGGTTTGTCCGAGCTTACATGGTAAATGTTTATATAATCTCCCCGTCTTACAAAATATGAAACGGCATCCTTTGCATCAACCGCAAAGGAATAGGCATAATTCCCGTTTTCAAGACGGTAGGACAGTCTGTACTCGCCATTGTATTCAAGTCCGTTTCCGTTTTTGCCCGGCTGCGTCAGCTTTGCGGCAAGCACCTGCTCACCCTTGAAAATCTTCTCAGTTACTACAAAACCGTCAATATCGCTTATATTGCAGACTGTTCCGTAGGATATTGAAGAAACGGGAAGCCTTAAGACCTCAAACATTGAGGGTGTAACGACAGTGTCCTCGTCAATATTCTGTAAGGCGATAACAACATCAGACTCGGCTTCGCCCGTGATATTCGCATTATGCTTTAATCCGTCTACAAAGAAATATGTCGCAAAGCCTGTTATCAGCGCGAAAATCACCGCAAACAGATATATTTTTTTCATAAGACATCAAACCTTTCTATGATTCGACTTTCATGATTACCTCCGCTATAAGCGGTCTTGTGGCTTTTCCCGTTACCGTGCTGATTACCGGAGTCAGATATTTGAACTCCTTTTCGGCATACACCGTAACATCTCCGCCGACAGGGTCGAGCGGTCTTGAATAGGTTACGCTGACATCGACATCCCCGAGTACATAGGTGGATTCGATATAATTGTCAATGTGTCGCAGGATATCGTCTGTGGAATGGTCCTCAGCCGTATTGACAACTGCGTATCTTGCGCCCTCACGGCAGATGTTGTTCAGCGCAAGCTGATTATAGAAAAGCCAGCCGAAATCAATTATTCCGCAGAGGATCAACAGGAATATCGGCAAAATAAGAGCGAACTCAAGCATCGCCTGACCGTCTTCTCTGCGCTGAAGCAGCTTTTTCATGTTGATTACCTCCTTTCAGACGGAAATGCTTTTCCGCTGTTTTATTTTTATGCTCCGCTGCGGGAGCAGAGTTTTCATTTTAACGGATAAAGGCAGGCTCACCTCTGCGAGCCTGCCTGATAATTATGCTGTTCTGCCGTCCTGCTTCAGCCTTCCGCTGCCAGGTTACGGCTTCGGAACAATCAGCCGTTTTCGCCCGCAATGTTACTCCGGGCATCAAACAACCTGCTGATCGGAAGAATTATCTTTTCCCCGGGTCAAGTGACGCTTCAGCTTTTATTCCACTGAGAGCGATACTGATTTTACAGGTTATGCCCTGATTCTTTTCGTTCTCCGAACCTGTATGAAGCATGTTGACCCCTCCGTTTATTCAGCAGATTTTGCTGTCCGCGCAAGCTGATTATCAACCGCCTGCGCCTGCGGCTTTTGTTGTTACCTCCGGCATTGAATCGTTTGCTGCCTGGAAGATATCTCTGATCTTCGGGCCCAGCGCCACGAGTGCAACAATTACGACAATTGCGATAAGAGCGATAATCAAACCGTATTCAACCATGCCCTGTCCTTCTTCATCCTTAAACCATTTACGCAGCATACCGAACCCTCCGTTCATTTTATTGTTTCTGAAAATCTCTGTTGCTTTTCACCTTATGATTCTGAACATTTATTATGTTCCCGGAACTGCCTTGGTTGTTACCTCGGGCATCGAATCATTGGCCGCCTGGAAGATATCCTTAATCTTCGGGCCCAGTGCCACGAGTGCAACAATTACAACAATTGCGATAAGAGCGATAATCAAGCCGTATTCAACCATGCCCTGTCCTTCTTCGTCTTTAAACCATTTACGTAACATATTGAACCCTCCATTCATTTTAATGTTTCAGTATTTTTTATAATGGGAAAATCTGCTGTGACAATCCCGCGAATACGGGGAATAACACTGTTGCGATTGTGCCTATCGCGAGGAACGGACCCATAGGAACCTTTGTTTTCACGTTTCCTTTTTTGGTCACCGAAAGGTAAATCAGCAGAAGCACAAGACCGGCTGCCATTACTATTGCGGCCTGCAGGAATCCGAAGATTCCAAGACAGTAACCTATTGCCGAGGCAAATTTCACATCTCCTGTTCCTATCGGTATTCCGATAAGCATCGGCAGCTGGTAGAGAATGAATGCTGCTGCGAGTCCGATAAGCGACGGAAAAATCGCTCCTTTTGCTGAACCTCCGCTGACAAGCTCATATATT
>JAZUDP010000187.1:0-52843 GCA_045639705.1 Acutalibacteraceae bacterium | reverse complement strand
AATTATATTTGTTTAGCATCCAGCACATTAGCAAAAGGTACTGTAGTAAATACACCTTTCGGCAAAAAAGGAAAGGTGTATGATTCCGGTTGTGCCGCCGGTACATTAGATGTATACACTAATTTTTAATAATAAACATTTGGTTATGGCAAACCTCTGTTTTAAGGGCGGCGCAAATCAGGGATAAATCGTCTGAAAACGCATCTTTCAGCGAATAACTGCTTCAAAAGCGGGCAACATATGTCAGTATGCTGCCCGCTTTTTCATTGTTCTTCATCTGAAATCTGTTGTTTTCAGATACTTTGTAGTTTTGAATGAGATAGAATCAGACTCAGACGCCGCTGACAAAACCGCAGGAGTACTCGCGTATTTCAAGGTTTTTCAGCAAGTATAAGGCGATTATAGCCATTCAAAACCGGTTTCTCCCTGATTTGCACCGCCCGAATGCGGCAGCCCTTCTTCAATTTCAGATTCAGCCGTGGAGATTATTACATCTTTTCGGCTTTTTATTTATTCTTCTCCGTAATATCTGTCAAGCACCTCGGATGCGGTTTTTGCCCATATAATCAGACTTTCAGGGCGGTTGCTTACGGTACTGATATCCTTAAGCGTTATGTCGCAGGGACAGCCGTATTTCAGACAGATTTCCGCTGTTTCCGAAATTTCCTTCCGGATAATATCCGGGTTAACACCGTTTGCAACATTGGCGGGATTCGGCTTGCGCGACACGACATAACTGCCGCCGATCTGCTCCGCCGAGGCTTCTACATCTGCCCACGGACTTACACCGATTTTGCGCAGATTCGGATATGTTTTTTTCAGTATATCAATACGGTCGTGCAGAGGCTCGCAGCAGCCGTAGTATGTATAGGCGCACCGTGCGGCAAGGGGAGCGGTATACTGCATGTCAAATTCATAATGCGCAGACGGGGATATCGAGTAGAACATCTGCGCCATTGTGCGGAACCAGATATCGCTGCATGCATATGAATCTTCGGAGGACTGATTTTCAACGGTAACAGGCGAGGGCGTACAGTGCAGGCTCAAGCCCCGCGGGTCATAAAGCCCGAGTGCTTCCATCCGGTCCATTTCATAACTCATCGCTTCAGTATAAAGCGATATGATTCTGTGCAGATATTCGGGACGGTCGTAAATATCCCACATTATCGGCTCAACTCCGCGCATTCGGGCAATTTTGTCCCACGGAGCGTAGTAGATTCCGTGTCCTCTCAGCTGAACGGGAATAATATCTCCGAGAATTTCCTGTGTAAAAGCAAGATTTTCGGCGTCTTTTTCGGGATAGGCGATTATTTCGGGAAGATGAAAAGCTTCAAGAGCGCTTTCGTCTTCAAGCACATCCTTATAGCTGTGAGAGCGGATATCGGTCTTTTCGGCGCCTATGCTGATATCCTCGGGATTAAAGCCGTTGTCCGTGGATGAAAAGGCTTTGTATACAGGCCACACGGGTTCGATATAGTTATCGCATCTGAAATGCTTTTCTCTGAAAAGATTTCTCCTCAGACTGCATTCCATGCCGCGAAGCTTTTCGTCCTCGCATATGCAGTCAAGCTCTCCGTCAATGTTCATCTGCTGCCACGGGATTTCTTCGATAATTAACGGCGGACGGACTGTTTTGAGGTTATTGCTGTCAAGAAAACGTCTGCGCATTTTTACATGCTTTTCAGACATTGCGATTTCCATGTATTTTTTTGCAAGCTCGCGTACAACAGAAATATCTTTTTCAGAATACATATCACATCACACTCCGTTACTGTTTATACAGATTATATTACACTATGCTTTGCGTTTCAAGAAGTATATTCTTTTTCCTGCTGTTTTATTTTAACATATGCAGTATATTGTATTACTCTGTGTAAGTTCCGGGTATGCTTTTCTATTGCAATAATCGGATTTTTATGCTATACTGATACTGAATTTATAAGGGAAACAAGGCGATTTACATGCTCCGTAAGTTTATCAACAGCACCGCCATGCGCATAATGGTGATGAAAGGAAAAGGAAGTCTTCGCAGTCTTGAAAAATCATCGCTTAATCCGATGAAGGAAAACGAAGCTCTTCTTTTGAAAATTCTGAAAAAGAACAGTAATACCGAATACGGAAAGCTGCACAGTTTCAGCAGCATTAAGACGATTGAGGAATTCCGGCGAAATGTTCCCGTTTCATCGTACGAGGATTTTGCTCCGTACATCGAGCGTGTTAAAAACGGGGAAAACAATCTTCTGACATCGTCAAAGATTCTCGGCTATTCCCGCACATCCGGTTCGTCGGGTGTGCCGAAGTATATACCCGCAACAAGTGCCTCACTTAAAGCATATGTAAAATATACATGGACACGCGCTCTTGCGCTCGGCGCGGAGGAGCTGAAAAAGCAGGGCAGAAAGTACATTCCCGGACGCGGCATATTCCTTTCACCCGCAACCAATGAATGCCTGCCGAGCGGACTTCCGTGCAGCAATATTGCTGAAATCGGAGCAAGGCAGTATGGCTTTTTCTATCCGTATATTCTGACAATTCCCACAAAAAAGCTGTTTGATATGAACGACGGCGACTATATTTACAATATTTACCGCTTTGCGCTGGCGGATGAGGATGTAACGTTTATCTTCTCCGTATTTTTCAGCATCAATGTCAGTCAGATGGCTTACCTGCAGAAGAACTGGAGGGTAATCGTTGACGATATTGAAAAAGGTACCATCAGCGATACTGTAGAGATGAAGCCGGAGCTTCGCAGGGAGCTTTCAGCTCTTGTGCATCCCATGCCCGAGCGTGCGGCATATCTCAGAAAGCAGTTTGAACAGGGCTTTGATGAAACGCTCCTTAACCGCATCTGGAAGAATCTTGCCGTAATCTGCGGCATAGGCAACGCGTCGTTCAAGCCTGCCGCCGATTATATACGCGGCTTCTCCGGTGATATTCCGTTCGATTTCTCAATTTACGGCGCGTCTGAGGGTCTTGTCGCGGCATGCTATAAGCTTAACAATACCGACATGCAGCTGCTTACAGACAGCTGTTTCTATGAATTTATTCCTGCGGGCGAGCCGGAAAGCAATGTGCTTACGCTCAATCAGCTTGAACAGGGAAAGCAGTATGAAATACTTATCACAACTCAGGCGGGACTTTACAGATATCATCTGAAGGATGTTATTGAGGTGAAGGGCTTCCGCAACAAATGCCCGCTCATCTCGTTTGTATACCGCAAGGGTCAGTATTTCAATATTGCCGGTGAAAAGTTCAGCGAGGAGGATGCCCGCAATACAGTTGAAATGTTTGAAAAGGCTCACGGAATCAGTCTCGACCACTGGCTTTTCTATCAGGATGACAGCGTACTCCCGAGCCGCTATTCTCTTGTTGTTGAAAGCGAGGCGGATATTGACTGGGACGGCTGCATTGACGAGCTTGAGGGTTATATGGGTCAGTGCAACAAGCGCTATCCGAGTCAGAGAGACAAGATGTTTATCAGCAGAATGATTATTGAACATCAGCAGCCGGGTACTCACGACGCATGGGCTGCACGATGCATTGCGCAGGGAGCTTCCGCGGCACAGGTCAAGCCCGTACATTCGCTTGACAATGAGGCTAAACGTGAATTTTTCCTGAACAGACTTGTATAACAGAATATCAGACTCAAATTTACAGAGTTCGAACCTTTTCTAAATGAAAAAGAGCGTACCGTGTACGCTCTTTTTTATTTGGCCCGCCCGAAGAGGTTCGAACTCCCAGTCGTCAGAATCGGAAATGAATCATGGAACTTTAAAAATGCCGTAAAATCAAGCTTTTTCGGCACTTTTACCGCCGATTCAAAAAAGTCCCAGTTCAAGTCCCAATTTTGAGTTTTAAAATTTTGTCAAAAACTGTTTTATTTAATCAAATCAATAACGGAACCTATTTGAATATATACTAAAAACAAGCCAATGTCAAACAAAAAAACGAACCCGTTCAGGCGAGATATTCAACCTGAATGGGTTCGTGAAATTTTATTTAGTTTAAACTTTAAAATCTTCCAATTCTTCAAAATCATTCTCAATGATATCAATGTAAGTTTTTACTGCGAGATTCGGGTCTGCATGTCGGAGCTTATTAGAAACCATAAGAATACTTTTAGTCTGGTGATACAGAAAGCTCGCATATGTATGTCGGGTAGTATGTATACCGTATTCTTCTGCAATGAATGTCTTTTTGCTTTCTTTTATATTACCATTCTTGTCCTTTTCCTGAATAATGCGCTGTTCTTTATGCTCGATTCCTGCTGCACATAACAGGCGATGCCATCTGCCACGTAAGGTTTCACGAGTCATGGGTGTGAAATTTTCTGTGTGCACGATATAACCATCATATCCTTCAGGTTCCTGCGAATACAATAAATCCAGAATCCTTGATGCTTCTTTTGATAATTTAAAAATCCTTTTTGAATCTTTTGTCTTTGGCGCTCTGTCAGCTTTAACTGTCTTTCCGCCTGTTCGCTCATGAGTTTCAGCGTCACGTTCCAAAGTTGCTAAACGGTTTTTCAGAATTGCAATAGTACCTTTTTCACGATTCCAGTCGCTGTACTTCAATGCACAAAGCTCCGAAACACGCAGACCGGTCTGAAGCAAGAAGTCAAAAACCGGAGCCTGCGAAATAAAATATTTTTCCTTGCCATAACAGACATTGCCACTTCTTGAAAAGTATTGGGGATAGTAACCCTCGTAAATCACTTTTTGTATGCTTTCGACCTGTTCTTTGGAAAAATACTTATTCGTTTTCTCAGAATCTCCTATACCAAGTTTTGCACGGATTTCTTCAACTTTTGCCTCATTCGGTTTTTTAACATTTTGCATCGGATTTTCTTTAATAACTTTTTCTTCAAATAAGAATTTGAAGAATTGATTCATGTAGGTGAAAACCTGTTTGATGATGGAGAAGCTTTTACCCTCTTTTGCAAGAGAGTCAATAACATTCTGACAATCAACTCTTGTTACATCGGCAAGCGTTAAGTCGTCAATATAGGGACAGATATAATGCAAAATCAGATATTCCGTTGTGTCATATGTTGAATCTCTAAGCTGCAAAAATTTTTCGTTTCGCAGCCATGCCTTCATCATTTCATCAACAGGTATTGCACCCGGATTCAAAATATATTGCTGATTCTCATAATATTTCTGAATATTTTTTTTCAAAGCTTCCAAAGTTTTTCCTGTTTTATCTGCATATACTTTTTCACCGCGCTTGTCACGCTCACCAGTATCTACCAGTGCTCTAAAAAGTCCCTTGCTTGCGTTATAGCTGTAACTGAAAGATTTGATTTCGCCCAAAACCATAACATCAATAGTGCTTTTATTTTTCATTATTAAGAAGCACTCCTTTTAAGAATTTTCAGATAATCAGCATCTGTCAAACTTTTTGATTTCTTCTTGTTTTGAAAAGCTATCCAATCCTGCTCCTGCATTGAGCAAGCAACTTTAAGATTACCTACTGCTTGAGCCACTTCTAAAAATTTGTCAAAATTCTTTTTTTCGCAAACCCATCTGTTGCCTATACCTAAATAAGCATGTAACATTGGAGCCTGCATGATTTCTTTTGCTTTGCGATTGTCTTCAAATTTCCATTTGTCTTTTATGTCCTTGATTGTAACTACCGGGGTTAGACTGTCATAAGCATTTGTTTCCATTAATAAATGTCCTTTCGAAAATATTTGACAGGGTCGTATTTGCAAATTAATATGTTTGCCATTTATAGCATTCTGATTTAAATTTCAAGCTCTTTTTGTCTCCCTGACATATAAAATATGTTAGATGAGCGTTCAGGGAATAAAATGCCTGAATATTTCAGGTTTTTAAAATATGGCGCTTTAGATTTACAAATGGTAAAACATATAAAAATAAAGTAATAATTCGTTTTTTACCCTTGCATAAATAAATATGTTAGATGTAATTTAGACTGATTTTTACGGTGAAAAAAACACATAAATAGCCTCCGACAATCACAAAAATTGTCAGGGGCTATATTTTTTGTATTTATATTGCAATGTTTAAAATTGACTTATCTAACATATTTACAATGTAATCAAAGGCGAAAGGAGATAAAAATTATGACTTAAACTTATGAAAACAATGTAATAGCAAATCAATGTTTAAAGAAAGAAGGATTTAATTATGTCAGATATTAACAGGGCGATTTGTGGTGTGTTTTATATCATAAGCGCAGAAGAAAAAGAGATTGAAAGTGGTTCGATGCTTTTTTTAATAGTTACTGATGGAAGCGTCAGAAGGAAGGCCGAATTTGAATCAGATTCAATTAAAGCAAAAGATATTGAAGGCTGTTTTAAACGCCTTGAAGGGTATCTCGATTTAAAATCAGAAACATTTATTATTAATACTATGAATTCAATTAAATATGCGGATATTAGAGTTATAGACTTTTTCCCTTACACAGAAGTTCCGCACAAGATAATTGCAAAGTATCTGTTTAGTGTAGCCGATTCTCTTGAAGGATGTATCGGAAATTTCTGCAAAGCATTTGCAGAGCCGTTTCGAGCATTTATTAATCAAGACTATAATTGCTCTATTACCGAACTTGAATTACATAAACAAAATAAATGTTTGTTTGATTCTTTTAAAAAGTTATGTTTCTGGAAAGACCTTATCTACCGAAGCAATGTATCTCAGGAAGACATTGTTCTTGCGGGTGCATATGCTGCAAGCTTTTTTAGCCTTTTTGTACAATCGTTCCCGGCAATTGACCCTGAAATGAGTGTTTTGCTTTTGCTGCAGGAAATCGAGTACATCGGCAATAGAATCGGAATTGAACCGATGGTATTAGAAAAAATCAAGCAGGCAACAAATACATTTTGCTGCGAAAGCACAGAGGAGATAATTAATATGCTCGGATATGATGTTTTCTTTGGCTTGGAATAAAGGAGGTTATTTATTATGACAGAAAAAGACCGTTGCGAAGGGTACGCATATCGCATCACCGAGATTGATGTCAAAGATATTCCGGCGTTCAAAGACCGTGATATTATCGAACTTCAACCAATGATTACAATATTGAAATGTGGTTCGCGCAAACACAAGTTTTTTCAAGTAAATATTCAACTGGGTAATATTTGTTCTAAACAAGTAGGCTTTTTTGAAATCCTTAAAACAGATTTTTACCCATTTGAGCAGACATTTGACGGAGTATATGACTTTATACTTAGCAGATTGAAGAATTTTGATTGGAATGATTTGCTTGAAGAATTTGACGAAAAAAATGAAACATACGAAGATTACTTAAGGAGAATTTCTGATGAAGTTAAGTGTTAATGATAAGGTTGACAGCATTTTTTTGATTAAGGAAGTGTCTATTAAACCAAAAAAGAACGGCGAGTCCAATTATCTGGAGTTACGCCTTACCGACAGGGAGAACGATATCAAAGCCAAAATGTGGTCATATGTTGGTTCAAAGATACCGTTTGAGCAGTTTAGCCTTCAAAGAATTATTGGAAAAGTTCAGGAATATAATGGTCAACTGCAAATAATCGTTGAGAGGTTTTCAGCGGTCAATATGAACAAAATAGAGATATCTGATTTTGTTCCCTGTGCGCCAATTGATGCAGACGAATCTATCAAATTTGTTTATGACACAATTGATTCTTTTGATAATGATGAATTAAAATCACTTACTTGTTGTGCTGTTAAAAATGTTGAAGCAAAATTCAAATACTTCCCAGCGGCGGTATCATGCCATGACGCTGTGCGTGGTGGTTTAATACACCACACAATTAATATGCTCGCAACAGCGGAGTCAATTTGCATAAACTATCCATCCATAAACAGAAGTTTGCTCTTATCAGGTGTAATTCTTCACGACCTTGCCAAAATTGATGAAATAGATTCATGTGAGCTTGGTATTGCAACAAAGTATACGATAAGAGGCAATCTGCTCGGACACCTTGTTATGGGTGCAATTAAAGTTGAAAAGCTTTGCAATGAGCTTAAAATATCGGACGAAATCAAAACGCTTATTGAACATATGATTCTGTCACATCATGGTAAACCTGAATACGGCGCAGCAAAAGTTCCGATGATTCTTGAAGCACAGATTCTTAATATGATAGATGAACTCGATGCCAAAATATATGAATTTAATGAAGCTGTTGAAACAATTGAAGCAGGGACTTTTAGCTCGAAAGTATTTGCACTTGGAAACATTTCAGTTTATAAACCTGCAGTATAAGTCATATACTTTCATCCCCCGCAGTTTAATCTGCGGGGGTGTTTTTATATAAAGCTAAATATTTAATTTACACTTTTATAACATATTTATTATGTAGACAAAGGCAGAAAGAGTTAAAGTGATTTATTTAAAGCGGTGCGGGCTTACTCCTTTCCCCGACACAGAAAACTGTGTTATGCCGCCTGCTGCACACGGCAGTAGTAGTTAATCGCATAATCCTCCAGTGCGATTAACACCTGCATACATTAAATTTCCGGTTTGTCTCAGTCGGAAGTTTAGTGTATGCCATACATCAATTGCTGTTTTGTGAAGCTACGCAAAAAGAAAAAATGTATGCTTCACACAGCGTTCAGGGAGGTTTTATTTATACGGTTACGCCGATATAAAATGTCGGAGTAAACGGATAAACAAAGATTATGGGACAATGGCTCAACCATAAGTGCCTGCAATATTTATTGCGAAAAAACTGTGGGTATGATTTCTCTTTAACAAATACAGTGATAAGGAGGTGAATAAATGGGCCATAAAAACAAAAAATCGCTTACCCGACAAGTACAAGAAGTCTTTGAAAGCAAGCTGAAAATTGGTTGCAGTAAGCACAAGGATAAAAATGACGGAATAAGCGATAACTATATTTATTCTTATGGAACTTTAAAAGCGTATATGAAAGAAGCCAATTATTTCGTGAAATTCTGCAAAGAAAAACACGGATGCAAAACACTCGAGCAATGCAAAACGTATATCGCAGAATGGATTGACAGCCGCCGTCACCTTTCTGCTTATACTTTAAAGTTAGATTTGTCAGCACTGGCAAAACTATACGGTGTGAAAGCATCGGATTTTGAAATAGAAACACCTGCAAGAGTTATGAGCGGCATTACCCGCTCAAGAGGAATGAAGAAACGAGACAAACATTTCAGTGAAAAACGCAATGCTGACTTTGTTGAATTTTGCCGCAGTACGGGACTCAGACGAGCAGAAATTACCGCATTGAGAGGCGATATGCTTGCGACAGATGAAAGAGGAAGGCTGTGTATAGAAGTTGCTGTTGGCAGCAAAGGGGGGCGCCCGAGACTTGCACCAATTATAGGTGATGTCAAAAAAATCAAAGCAATGATGGATGCCGCAGGCAGTGAAAAAGTTTTTCAAAAAGTACCGTCAGGCGCAGATATACACAGTTACAGAGCAGATTATGCAACAGCAATTTACAATCAATACGCTCGTCCGCTTCATAAGATTCCGTACGATAAATTCAACAAAGGAACAGGTAAATTGTATCAAAGTGAAGTTTATATATGTCGCGGTGAAAGAGCAGGTCAACGCTTTGACAAACAGGCAATGCTTGAAGCATCACATGCGCTTGGTCATAATCGCATTTGTGTTGTTGGTGAACATTATCTTCGATTTTAGTAATAAAAACCATGTTGACAGCGTTGCACAATTTGTGTATAATAATATCAGAATATTACTATATGGAGCTGATTTTATGACAATAAGACCATCTGCAACTATTAGACAAAACTATAATGAAATAGCTGAGCTTTGCCGTTCATCTATGGAGCCGGTATATCTTACCAAAAACGGTGAAGGCGACTTGGTAGTAATGGATATTAATGCTTTTGAACAGAGAGAAAAAATGCTCGAACTTCGTGAAAATCTTCTTGCAGTGGAAGAAGAGCGTCTTGCAGGCAGAACGGGTGTTACAATTGATGAGCTTGATAGTTTTCTTAATGATGTAATAGGAGAATAAAAATGAAATATAACGTTATTGTCTCCGACACGGCGAAACGGCAGCTCGCAACACACATTTCATTTATTGCCAATGTAAATAAAAATGCTGCAAGAGAAACTAAAAACAGAATAATAAAAGCTTTTTGTTCATTGGCTGATATGCCGGAACGTTTTCCGTTTTTCAATGAAGAGTTGATTCCAAAAAACAAGTACCACAAAATGTTTGTTGAAAGTTGGTATCTTGTTTTATATCAGATAAAGGACAACACAGTTTATGTCGATTACATAATTGATTGCCGTCAAGATTATAGCTGGTTAAAAAGGTAATTGATAAATAGCTTTATATAATAGGATATGCACCCAAAAAGCTGAACGCTTTCAGGGTGCATATCTTTTTACACTATTATACTTTTATTTAGTTCCATTTTTGTTAAGCATATTGATTTCAGATTTCAACCTGAGATTTTCTGCACTGATTTCCTCAAAACTTTTTTCCATTGAAGCAAGACGATTAAGTAACTCTTGTACATCGACCTCGGGACTTATATTATCATTCATATATTCGTCTGTTGCTTGTATAAGGATTCTTTCTTCTGCGTTATTAACGCTGATGGTAAATATTCTATTCCTGTAATTGGCAAATCTCTTATACCACTCGGATGGAATGATATTGTTTTCAAAAGTAGTGTAAAACTCCACATGGGGGCAATTACAGTTTTGGAAATGTTTACCAAAAAGTAAAGTGAGGTTTTCTTTCGGTTGTATTTGTGGCAATTTATAGGCTGGTGTAATTGTTACACAAGGTTTTTCTCCAAAATATACATCAGCCTCATAATACTGTGATTTTCGATAATTTTTAATATAATTACCTAAAACCTGCGTTCTGGTTTTATATGTAAAAGTTTGTTGCTCTTCATAAAATGATATATTAGGAGGTGTTTCATTTCGGAAAGAAATTCCAAAATCTTTTATCGAAAAATCTTTAATACGTTTTACTTCCAATCCATATCCATAATTTAGGCTTATCCGCTTTACCCAGTGGTTTATCAATTCGTCACCATCCGGTGTGCGATAACAATCAATAAATGGTTGCGGAATAAAAATGCGAGATTCGTTGCTTACAAAAGACGAATAAAAGCAATCATCATCAGCTACTTCTTTTGCCGGTGAAAAACAGATTTTGTCAGATTGAAATTCTATTCGAATATAATCAGTCGGAAAAAATGAAAGACACACAACGGCACCCAAAGAACCCTGACCGGGTGTAGGAGAAAATTTAACATCTGTTCTAACATTGTATGACGAAAATCTAATATTTAAGTTATCATTGTTTGACGAGGCACTATTGACCATATATTTCCCTCCGTTTCTCTATTATATTATCATAATATTAACTGAATTTCAACGCTATAATACATGTTAACTTTCAAATCTAAATTAAATAAAAAAGCCCCGAAATCGGGGCTAAAAAGCATGCTTGATATTATTCTTCAATTTCTCCGAAAATATCTTCATATATTTCGGGTGAGTATGTTGCAACCCAATCTTTTGCCTGTTCTTCCGAATAAGGGAAGATATTTGAACTACCACTGGTCCCATTATTACCAATATTTTTTGCATAAACGGTCAAAGGACCTCCCTCACCATAAAGAAAGAATTCGCCCGTCTTTTTTTGATATAATTCTTCGCACCAATACTTAAAATCGCCGGGACTGGATTCTTGGTACGAGGCTAATTGTGTAGCTGTGTTTGTGTCGTACTTCTTTTTATTAATAATTTTTATCATATATGGTCTCCTTTTAATGTAAAAATATTGTTTTGGGTAAGCCCGATGATATTTCCATCAGGCTTACCTTTTAATAATGCTTGATGAGAATTAACTATTTAAAGAATCGATTTTTTTAATTGCATCTTTGATAAAGCCGCTATGTACGACAATATCATTTCTTATATGATAGTTAACCCATGCTTTTGCATCTTCTGCAGAGATAATCTTGCAAGCAGAATAAGATGTGGACATATACTGAATAAAGAGTTTTTTGCCATCCCAAAATAATTGTTCGACATCGCAGGCGTAGCCTTCAACGGCGACAATTTTTTCAGCTTCTTCAGGATTACAAGTATCGTTGTCATCATCGACTAAAAAAACGTTTTCAGCGAAGTATTTGAACCATTTGTCGTAATCAGATTCTGAAATTTCAGTGGTGACATAATCACCGTGGATGTTCTGAATTACAAAATGCTTGCCATTTTCATCTCTGAAAAGGCCTATCTTCGAATCGTGTGTTATTGAATTGTTGTTGCGGACTCTTCCGCATATTTCGTTTTTTAACATAATAATAAATTCCTTTCAAATATAATATTTTTGTAGTTTTATTATATATCTAATTCTATAGATATAACTTAATGGTATCTATAAAACGTTATATTATTAAATGAAGATAACCGCCTCCTTTACATTATCGTTCAAAAATCATTGCGATTTTTAAATCTCACTTTAAATATGTTAGATAAAGAAACAACTACTAATTTTAAAATAATTATTGCTATTTTTTTTAATTTTTTTTATAATTAGGTTTCTGTAAGCTCTTTTAGAACCTTTTTGAATGCAGTTACATTCTTCTTTTGACCATTTACAGTAAACCCGTCGCTGAAGTAGACATTTCTGCATGAACAAGTACACCTGCTCCAGTAAGCATATTTATCACCATGGTAGGAAAAGGACTTATGCCAACTGTGATAATCTTCATATTTTCTTCTATCACGAGACCTGCCGGGGGTATTAAAAAAATATGCATTTTTCATTTTCTCGTGATGGGAAATACTGTTGTTAATTATGCTGATGATGGCTTCGTTGTCTGTTTTAATTCCGATTTTTTCTGATTTTATTCCTTTGATGTTCATTACTAATCTCCTTTAATTGTAAAAGTATGTGGTGTTTAAATAAAATGCTGAATGAACGTAATCACCGCCTTTACATTACCGTTTAAAATACATTTGTATTTTTTAATCTCACAATAAATATGTTAGATGAAAAAAGAAGAGCTTTTTTAAAATAATATTTTCAAAAATTTTGGGTTATTTTTTTGATAACAGATTTTTGATGTTACTGTTTTGCTTAACTGTATAATAAATTAGAAAATCTAATATGCTCTAATCCTTGGGACAAGCAGATAAAATCATTTTATATGTATCTTCTATTATTTCTAAAGGAAGACGTTTTTTCTGTCTTGCTTTCTCTCCGGCCTTTTCCCAATTACCTTTTGTGAAAATATGATTTTTACTCGGATTTATAGATTGCAAGAAAGCGACCTTTCCTTTTACGGAAAGACCTGGTGTATCAAGATACGGAATATCAATTTCTTTTGCACGATAGGCATAAATGCAGCTGATAAATTTTTTATATAGATAATCATCATCTTCTCTGGGTACTGCAGAGATACCAGACATTTCGCACTTAAGGTCATCGAAAAATCTGTTCCAATCTGCTTCAGTGCGAAGACATTTCTGCTTGACTGCAACTTTTTTGTAAAGAAGGTACTCGTCAGTATTCTTATAGGGTTCTGTCTCAAAAACGGCAATTTCATATGTTACGCCATTAATTTCTTTGTAAACTGTTTTAAGTGTGGATGGAATTATTTTGCGTTTCATGTCAAAATCGTAATTGAGTTTTTTCTCGCCGATAGTAACAACATATGCATTTCCACTACGGACCTCGTCTATTGTTGTGTATTTTTTATTTGCAACTTTGACGCATTCGGTACGGCTAAGCCCACCAGTTATAAAAGCAAGCCTATTTTCAAATGCAGTCTTGGGTAAATCGGGGTACGTAGTAGGGGCACAAAGGCATGCGATTACACCTGGATAAGGACATTTGGGTGAACCACTTTCATTTAGACTCGCATTTCCACGGGTTGAAAAATTGTTTAAATCATCCTGCTGATGCTTTATTTCCCAGATTTTGGGGTCATCTTCGCCTGTAATGAAGCTACGGGATGCAACTAAATATTCACGCAATCCGAAGAGGGGTAGAGAGTTAAACTCTTCGAACGGCATGTCCGATATCAGTCCATCAGTAGTAGCGCTGTAAACCCGATAGCCGTTTTTATTGATTTCATATGATGCAGCAAAAATCACACTGCGTACAAAAGCTGTAATTAAAGCAGCAGAAGCATTACATGTAATTTCACTTTCTTTGTAATCCGTTTTTTCTCCGGAATACATTTTTGAAACATGTTGCGAAATTTTGCCGTAAAGGCTATTAACAATAAATTTATAGTAAATTTCTAAAAGGCACTTTTCTCCGTACTTTGTTTTGGCATCCGCTCGCGCAGCAACAAGTGTTTTTACAAGCTTTCGATACGGATACACAACTTCACCTTTATCATCATGAAGAACATTGCATCTCACACCTTTGACAATGTGAATTCTTGCGCCCATCTTTAATGCAACATAAAGCTCTGGCCCACAGCAAAAGACCGCATCGCTTTCTTCGAGCGGATAACATGGAGCCTCAGTGTCATCCTCGTTGTTTCTCGGAAGATTGGGGCAATAGCAATCAGTGGGGAATTTGTAGGTTATGCATGCAAAAATCGGTATCATAGGTGATTCTTTTCCGTCAATCACAAACTCATCTAAAGTGAGTTTTTCGTTACGATATTCCTTCTCAATAGGATTGTTATAATTAATAGCTGGAACCTCCGCCATTGATGTAGGGTAGGCTGAGGCAATATCATAATCGTATGTAGTGTAGCTTTTATGACAATCTACGCTGAAACAACCGTTATAACCTCCTCTGTAAGATTTGGAAGCATATCGTTGTAGTTTTTCACAATCTTCATTGAGCGGCAGATATATGCTTTTACGATTAAAGCTGCCGTCCGCTTTTTCTTCCAACTGCCCGCTTTTCCTTTTTGTACCTGCGTATTTAGCTAAATATGCTTTCTTTGTTTTGCATTCAAGAGTATCCATAAGTACGGATACAGCCAAATCACAAGCAACTGAGGTAAACGTGATAGGTAAGGCACAATTGATTCCGTTAAGACGGCTAATAAAAATCAAAATATCAGTATTGACTTGACAGGCATACTTTATATATTTGTAAGGTGAGAATATTAAAAAATCATCAAGACATCTTTTAAAATTTTTACCAAATTTTGTTTTTGAAAAATCATATTGTATACACCCAGCTACCTTGCCGTATATTTCGGGAATACTGGTGTCGTTGATACCGCAACTGTAATTGATAGCATCGCGTATATCGATTGTTATCGGATAACAATAATTCCAGCATCCTTTATCATATGAACGAATACAACTGATTATAGATTCACAAGAGAACGCAGCGTGCTCATTTTCGGTTACCTTATATTTGTCACGGTTTTTTGTTTGCTTCTCTTCCAAGACATTTAAATAATATGGAGAGCTTACATCAAGAGAAGATAAGAGCTTTAGACCATAATTTACAAGCAAGGTGACAGAAAACCATTTATCTGATTTATTATCGTATGTTGTTTTTACAGCCTCGAAACTAACACCTTTTGATTTTTTTAATTCCGTAACTGTTTTGTTGGTCGGCTGCTTATCAATAAATCCATAAACAGCCTTTTCATTAGCTTCGTTCTTCTTGTCGCAATACTCAACGACAGGTTTTCCTTTTTTGTCTAAAGTTGCAACATAGCCGTATCTGGTAATTGCTCGACGGTCAACTTTAGGGATACCAACCTCGTCAAAAAATCTTCCGAGCAAATAATTTAACGGAAGTTTTGGTTCAATGTCGGAATATACATAATATATAATTGTATATATATATCCATCATAAATACAGCTGAGATTATAACTAATAATGTTGTCGAGATTTCCTACAAAAAACGGCTCGCACCTAATAACAAGACTGGGTTTGTCTGACTTTAATTCGGGAAACGAATTGCTGAAATCATACTCAAAATCCTTTGGTATACCATCTTCGGAGCATGATGCTGATGATTTAAAAACATCAGTGATTTTCTGTTTAAGCTTAACAGCCAGACATTTTTCGTTATAGTCCACCTGTCTTGTTTCGCCGCTGTCTATTATTTCACCGCCTATCGCATCAACGCTGTTTTTGAAATCTTTACTTTCGAAGAATTCCTTTTTCACTCTGAATTCCACCTTTCACTTTGATTTTGGTTAGTTAATCATTGTTTGAACCTTCAAAGTAAATATGTTAGATAAAAAATAAAGTGGAATTAGCTAAAAATTTTTTAAAAGTTTTTTTGAAAACTTGCTGTAATCAGTAAATAAATATTTACTGATTACCCAAAAACTTAAGCCGACCTCAAAAAAAGAGGCCGACTTTTTGCTTATATGACACAGTATTATTCTCCTGAAATTTTGAATAACTGGATTATTATGCCTATGATATGTGTCCTTAGTCCACAATTCGGGTCTTAAGTGCCGATTTGCAACAATAGTGTGTTGACAGCTTACCATTTTCTGCATTATAATGTATATTGTGTTATTATATAGTTTTCAACCTTTCCGAAAACAAGGAGCGATAAACATGAGTGAAGTAACAAATGTCGGAGTAAATATAGCGGAAAAATCAACGGTAATATGGAATGTTGCGGATATGCTCCGCGGCCCGTTCAAGCCGCACGAATACGGACTTGTAATCCTGCCGATGACAGTTGTCAAGCGGTTTCACGACTGCCTTCTGCCGACACATGATAAGGTGCTTGAAACCTACGAAAAGGTCAAAAACCTTGAGGTTGTCGACGGCTTCCTCACCCGTGCATCGGGCTATCAGTTCTACAACATTTCCAAATTCACTTTTGAAACGCTGCTTGCTGACCCTGAAAATATCGAAGCCAATTTCCGCGACTATCTTTCGGGCTTCTCGGGCAATGTTCAGGATGTCCTTGCCAAGTTTGAATTTGACAACATCATCAAGCGAATGGTTGAAAGCAACACACTTTACCTTGTAATCAAGGAGTTTAACTCTCCCAAAGGCTACCTCGGTCCCGACAAAATCGGAGCTGTTGACTGCGGCTACATATTTGAAGACCTTGTCCGCCGCTTCAATGAAAGCTACGGCGAGGAGGCGGGAGCTCACTTCACATCCCGCGATATAATCTACCTTATGACAGACCTGCTGCTCTGCGACACAAAGTTTGACGGGCAGAACATCACCGTTTATGACATGGCTATGGGCACATCGCAGATGCTTTCCTGCATGGAAGAGCGAATCCATGCCCTTGATGCCGATACGGAAGTAACCTGCTTCGGACAGGAGTTCAATCCGTCAACATTTGCCATTGCCAAGGCAGATATGATGATTCGCGGCGGCGACCCGAACAACATGCGATTCGGCGACACACTTTCCGACGACCAGTTCAAGGGCTATACCTTTGACCGCATCATTTCCAATCCTCCCTTCGGCATTGACTGGAAGAGGGAGCAGAAAGCGGTTGAGGACGAGGCGAAGCTTGGTGAAAACGGAAGATTTGCACCGGGTCTGCCGAAGATTTCCGACGGACAGCAGCTCTTTGTACTTAACGGTCTTGCGAAGCTTGCGGAGGACGGCAAAATGGCAATCGTTCAGAACGGTTCACCGCTGTTTTCGGGCGATGCAGGTTCGGGGCCGTCTGAAATCCGCAGATACATTCTTGAAAACGACTGGCTCGACATGATAGTACAGCTTTCGACCGACCAGTTTATGAATACGGGCATCAGCACATACATCTGGGTGCTTAATAAAAATAAACCTTCCTACAGAGCAGGAAAGGTTCAGTTAGTCGATGCTTCTCACTGTTACGAGCCGAGAAGAAAGTCAATCGGCACGAAGAGAAACGATATTACGGATTACTGCCGTGAGCTTATTGTGAAGGCATACGGCGAATTTAAAAATGAGATATACGGCGACAAGAGCGGAATCTACTGCGAGAGCAAGATTTTTGATTCCGTTGAATTCGGCTACAATAAAATAGTTGTTGAAAGACCGACAAAGGACGAAAACGGCAACACGGTTCTGAAAAAGGGCAAGCCCGTTGTGGATGCTTCGCTCCGTGACACGGAAAATGTTCCGCTTGACGAGGATATTGACGCATATTTCGCAAGGGAAGTTCTGCCCTACGCTCCCGATGCATGGATAGACAAAAAGAAAACGAAGGTCGGCTATGAAATTCCGATGACCAGATATTTCTATGAATATCAGAAGCCCGAGGAATCCGATGCGATACTCCAGCGAATCATTGGGCTTGAATCCGAGATTTCGGACACGTTGAAAGGAATATTAAATTGAAAGCTAAAGAATTACCTCGTTTTATTTCATTTGCAGCAAATTTTTCAATAGAATCTATCGTTAAAACTATATGCAGTATTTCTTTTGACATTTGCAAAGAGTCAAATAGTAGTGTGGGATTTATTAGTAAGACATATCAGTATTTTTATCAGGGAAAAAAGTATAATGTAATGGTTGTTCAAACGTGGGTTTTAGATTTATTATTCGACTTGATTAAATACTATTTGAGTTTTAGTGATAAAGATATTTCAAAAGATGAAGCATTACATTTAATAAATATGTATAATAGTTTTTCAAATAAAAAGCCAGATTGCGATGAGGAAGATATTATGCTGTTCGTATATGGCTTTTTTGGCGAACAAATGAAAATAGAAACACTTGGAGACCTAATTGATGATTTTTCAAGAGAAAACTATATTTTAAAAACTATTTCAAAAAAAAATACTGAATATAGCATTGATATAGCAGAAATAATAAAGCAAGAAACTGGATATTCAGATGATATGTATTCGGCAATGCTAATGCTGATTTGGTCATACTGTAATAGCAAATCTTGTATCATTGATTGTCAGAAAATGCTCCTGGTCGATTCGTTCCCGTTTACAAACAATGATTTGCTCAAAGTATTAGATAAATACTCTGCAACTTTTGAAGATATTAAAAATAGCACTATTAAGCGTCAGCTGTTTTATTCAAAGCCGTTTATTAAATTTGGAACTGAATATATTTCTGTAAATCCGTATTTAACTTTATGTTTGTTTGCAAATTCAAATTATTGGATTATTCGCGATTATTTCAAAGAGTTAAATTACAATAAAGAACTTTTTTTAAGAGCTTTTGGGAAGTATTTTGAGTTATATGTTGGAGATATTTTTTTAAACTGTTTATCAATTAATGAATTTGTTCGTATTCCAGAAGTCAATCAGCGAAAGCGAGCAGATTGGAAACTAAACTTATTTGGAAAAGATATTCTTATTGAACAAAAGTCTACTATTTCTGAAACAGGAATAAAGCAGAATAACACTAATGTTGAAGCATTTAAAAAATACATAAATAATACATAAATAATACATGGTATAAAGCAGCTAAGCAGTTAAATGAAACCGAAAAAGATTTGAATTTGAATCAGCCTATAAAAATTATTCTTTTATATGAGAATTATTATAAGTCAGAGGCCTTAAGTGAATTGTATCGACTACACCCGGATTTGGTGAATGATGGAAGACTTTGGTTGGTCACAATAAAAGAATTAGAAATGTTGATGATGCTGTATTCTAAATCTCCGCAAAAAGCAAAAGAAGTATTTGAAATGAAGAACAATGCGGAATTAACAAATGATAATAACGGAAGAGAACTGTTAAAATTTTTAAGTAATGAAGATGTCGGTAGTAATGAATACTTATATAAATTCGGTATTCATAAACAATTTGATGAAGTTTTAAAAATACTTGGTGAAAATGAAGTTGGTGATAAACTTGTTGACAGAAAATACAGTTGAATGGTATGGGATATTACCCAAAAACTGGAATGTTTCAAAAATTGGCGAATTATACTCTGAAAGAAAGACTAAAGTAAGTGATACTGAATATCCGCCTTTGTCTGTAACAATGAAGGGAATTGTTCCGCAGCTTGCAACAGCGGCAAAATCTGATGCACACGATGACAGAAAACTTGTATGCAAAGGTGATTTTGCTATTAACAGTCGTTCCGATAGAAGAGGTTCTTGCGGAATATCTGAATATGACGGGTCGGTTTCCTTAATTAATACCATTCTTACACCGAGAGTTGAAATGAACTCACGATACTATAATTGGCTGTTTCATACCGTATCTTTTGCAGATGAATTTTACAAATGGGGACACGGAATCGTAAATGATTTATGGACAACGAATTGGCAGGATATGAAAAAAATAAACATACCATATCCGTCGATTGAGGAGCAGGAGAAGATTGCGGAGTTTTTGGACAGGAAGTGCGGGGAGATTGACGAGGTTATTGCGAAGACGGAAAAGACGATTGAGGAATACAAGGTTCTGAAGCAGTCCGTCATCACTGAGGCGGTAACAAAAGGCATCCGCCCCAACCGCCCCATGAAAGACAGCGGCATCGAATGGATAGGTCAGATTCCAGAGGATTGGGATACTATTAAGGCAAAGTATTGTATTGACATAACCAATGGATGTGACCCCAAAACGGAGGGAGATATCCCCGTATATGGAAGTGGAGCAGATAGTTTTAAAAGTTGTGGTGAATACAAGGATGGTCCAACTGTTTTGATTGGAAGAAAAGGTACTTTACACATTCCGCATTATATCGAAGGAAAATACTGGAATGTTGATACAGCTTTTGATACAAAGCAGAAAGAAAACTATAATTTGAAATTTTATTATTATTGTGCATGTAGTTTTGATTATAATTTTTATATGTCACAAACAACACTTCCAAGTATGACACAAACAAATTATGAAAATATGTTTTTACCATTTACCAGTAAAAATGAACAGCAAGAAATTGTTGATTACCTTGAATCAAAGTGTTCCGAAATTGATAAGCTCATCGAAGCAAAACAGCAACTTCTCACCGAGCTTGAAACTTACAAAAAATCAGTAATCTATGAATATGTAACTGGTAAAAAGGAAGTGTGATTAAATACAAAACTATGAAGCAAGTAATTGATACTTTATTTGAGATTTTTTCTACAAGGGAAATTGCAATAGCCATTTATTTAATTATAATAGTAATAGCTGTTTTTTTTAGTAAGAAAATAAGACCGTCTGCTATAAATGTTATTAAATGTGTTTTAACTCCAAAACTAATTATTCCTTTTATTATTTTAATAATTTATTCAGGAGGAATCACATATCTTTTCTCAAGATTCAGTTTTTGGAAATGGCAATTCTTAAAAGATATTATTATTTGGACTCTTTTCGCAGGTGTTCCAGTATGCTACAAAGCGATAAACAGCGGCGGAAAAGAAAAAGGATATTTTAAAAACATAGTTGTAGATAATTTAAAATTTTCTGCACTTGTTGAGTTCTTTACTGGCTCGTTTACTTTCACCCTTATATTGGAGTTGATTCTTCAGCCTGTGCTTGTGCTTTTGGGAGCATTAGATGCGATTGCAAGCAGAGATGAAAAAAATAAATCAGCGCAAAAAATTATTCAAGTTTTACTGGTAATTATCGGATTTGTTATGATTGCTTTATCGATAAAAAATGCCGTTGATTCATTAACTTTTGACGGCTCAAAAGATTTGCTGATATGTTTTTTAATACCTATTGTTTTCTCTATTTTCTTTGTTCCTGCTTCATATATTTTAGCAATTTATGCAAAATACGAAACCTTGTTTCTTCGTTTGAAATTCAGAGAACCTAAAAATAATAAATGGAAATACAGATTTAAAATAATATGGCATTGTAATTTTAGGTTAAAAAGAGTTATTTTGTTTCAAAAAGGTTATGTTTATAAGATATATCAAACAATAGATGAACAACAGTATTCAGATGTTATAGATGAATTTATTAAGGAGGTTAAATCCAAATGATTACCACCGAAAAAAGATTTGAAGAAGATATAGAATCCTTCCTTGTGTCGGCTCAGGGCGGTTATACCAAAACCACCGATACATACGATGCAGGGCTCGGTCTTTATGTCGGCACTTTAATCAATTTCATAAAGCGGACTCAGCCGAAGGAATGGGCGAGATTTGAAAACACCTGTCAGTCTGACCCCGTCAGAAAATTTTGTATCGCTTTCAATAATGCCTGCGACATTAACGGCCTTGTTTCCGTCCTCCGCCACGGTTTCAAGCATCGCGGAATCACTTTCCGTGTCTGCTATTTCAAGCCCGAATCACATCTGAATAAAACCGCTGCCGAGCTGTATGAGCAGAACATCTGCAATTGTGTCCGTCAGTGGTTTTACTCCGATAAAAATAAAAACTCCGTTGACATGGTGCTTGTCATCAACGGTATTCCCGTTGTCGCTCTTGAACTGAAAAATCAGTACACGGGTCAGACCGTCGACAATGCCAGAAGACAGTGGATGTATGACCGCGACCCGCGTGAAATCTGCTTCCAGTTCAACAAGAGGATTCTTGCATATTTCTGTGTTGACCATACGGAAGTATACATGGCGACTAAGCTCGAAAAGGGCGATACATATTTTCTCCCGTTCAATCAGGGCTCAAACGGTGCGGGCAATGACGGCGGTGCAGGCAACCCCGTGAACCCCGACGGCTATCCGACTGCCTATCTGTGGGAGCAGGTGCTTCAGAAGGACAGCCTGCTTGATATTCTGCAGAAGTTCATGCACCCGGACATGGATAAAAAACGGCTTATCTTTCCCCGTTATCATCAGCTTGATGTTGTCCGCAAGCTCATTGCCGATGTCAGGGCAAACGGTGCGGGCAGGAACTACCTTATTCAGCACAGTGCAGGCTCGGGCAAGTCAAATTCCATCGCATGGACTGCCTACCGCCTTGCCTCGCTTCACGATGAAATGAACAGACCTGTTTTCAGCTCTGTTGTTATAGTAACCGACCGTACCGTGCTTGACCGTCAGCTCCAAGACACGATTTCGGGCTTTGACCATACCCTCGGCTCAGTTGAAACAATCGGCGAGGGCAAAACATCAAAAGACCTGAGAGATGCTATCAACAGCGGCTGCCGAATCATTGTCACGACTTTGCAGAAATTCCCTGTAATTTACGAAGAAGTTGACGACACTAAGGGCAAGAATTTTGCAATAATCGTTGATGAGGCTCATTCCTCGCAGACGGGTTCATCGGCAACCAAGCTGAAAACCGCTCTTGCCGATACGGAAGAAGCACTCAGAGAATATGCCGAAATTGAAGGCATCGCCGAAGACGAGGTTGACAGAACAGACAAGCTCGTGCAGGAAATGATTGTTCACGGCAAGCATAAAAATTTGTCGTTCTTCGCATTTACCGCCACACCCAAGGGGCAGACTCTTGAAATGTTCGGTACTGAATACAACGACGGCTCTTTCCACCCGTTCCATGTTTACAGCATGAAGCAGGCCATCGAAGAAGGCTTCATCATGGATGTTCTGCAGAACTACATGACATACAACACATGCTTCAAGATTGCCAAAACCATTCCCGAAAATCCCGATGTTCCTGCATCGAGAGCAGCAAAGGTTATCAAGAGATTTGAAGAGCTTCACCCGTACAATATTGCACAGAAATCGCAGATTATCGTTGAAACCTTCCTTTCCACAACCGCAAATTCAATCGGCGGAAAAGGCAAAATGATGGTTGTTACTTCGTCACGTCTTGCCGCCGTAAGATATTATCACGAGGTCAAGAGATATATTGAAGAAAAGGGCTACAGCAACATTGATGTGCTGACGGCTTTTTCGGGTGCTGTCAAGGACGGCACTGAGGAATACACCGAGCCGAAGCTGAATGTCCGCAGAGACGGCAGCCATATTTCCGAGGAGCAGACAAAAGCCGAATTCCACGAGAATTTCAATGTGCTGATTGTTGCGGAGAAATATCAGACAGGCTTTGACGAGCCGCTGCTTCACACGATGATTGTTGACAAGAAGCTCCGCGGTGTTAAATGTGTTCAGACTTTATCCCGTCTGAACCGTATCTGCAAGGGCAAGACGGACACATTTGTGCTTGACTTTGTAAACTCCGCTGATGATATCAGAGATGCTTTTCAGCCGTTCTATCAGGAAACAACCCTTTCGCAGGAGGTTAATGTTGACCTGATATATAAGACACAGAAAGAACTGAGAGATTACAATATTTACAGCGATAATGATATTAAGGCTTTCAGCGATATTTATTTCTCCCACGGCAAACAGGATGATAAAATGATGGGCAAAATGACATCTGCATTGAAGCCCGTTGCAGACAGATATAACAAGCTTTCTCCCGACGAAAGATACCAGTTCCGCAGACTGATAAGAAGCTTTATCAAATGGTACGGCTACATTTCGCAGGTCTGCAGAATGTTTGACAAGGATATGCAGAAGGAGTATGTATTCTGCTCATATCTTGTAAGGCTGCTGCCGCCCGATACTGTAACAATGATTGACCTTGAGGGTGCTTTAAAGCTTGAATTCTATAAGCTCGAAGAAACATTCAAGGGAGCAGTTAAATTAAATGACGGCCCCGGTGGTTTTGAACCGGCAGGAACAAAAGGTACAGCATTACCTGAGAAGAAAGAACCGCTCGAAGAAATCATTGACAGAATCAATGAAATGTTCCAGGGCGATTTCACCGACGCAGACAGAGTTCTTATTCAGGCTCTGCATGACAGGCTGAAGGATGATACTAAACTTAGAAAGGTTGCCAAGACATCCGACCCGCAGATTTTCGCGGAGAGTATTTTCCCGAAGTCGTTTGATATTGCTGCACAGGACAGTTATGTGGAACAAACAGAGGCATTTACATCGCTGTTTGAGAATAAGAGTAAGTATAATGCGATTATGGCTGCTTTGGGAAGTATGCTGTACAGAGAGTTTAATTACTAAGAATTGAATATTAAATACCACACTCGCTCATGAAGAGCTCATGATTATGAAGAGATACACTCTAAAGGAGTATCTCTTACATAATAGGATGGTGGAATAGTTTGGGATATAAAAAGAATCCCAAACGGGAAAATACAACATAAAAAGGATTGTATAATAAAAGCAAGAGATTTAAAAAACAAAGAATGATAATAATAACAGTGGATAGAATATAATAAAATAATACGGCAAACTGAAGGGTGCAGCGACACAAGAACCAATAAACACCCAGCCCCCTTTAATATTTCCAATACACTTTTGGGGGGTGTGCTTGAAAACATTGATATATAAGGCTTTGCTGGATGAGCTCTTGCGGAAATTTTTAAAAAATCCGTATATCAACCGTATGCTTGTCGGCTTGACAGGGGTTCAGAAAGGCCTTTGGACAAGCAAATATTGATTATATAATGTGTTTTGTCAATACTACGAAAGATTGACAAAAATAAGAAAAACAGGTTATAATATACTAATACAAAGGAGGTGTGGCTATGATATTTGAACTCAGACATTTTGATAAAACTCTAATAAAATTCAGTCTTGAAGATGAACGTCTTAAGGGCACTGTATGTAAAATAAACTGGATTGATGAAACAAAAAAAGAGCTTATGCCGATTGGTATGGCAGCTACTGACGATGGTGTGTTATCATGGCTCCGCAGTCGCGCTGTCCCTAAAAACAGGGGCTATGTTGAAGCATTGCTTGCATCTTTAAATCTTGCAGAAAATGACCTCATTGGCATTCTTAATGTTTGCATGGGTTTATCACTTAACGATTGCTATTGGGTAGTACGCGAGGGCTTTGACGGTTTATTTGCGGACTACAATTTATATGATAATGAGTTCAAAAAAGCTATTTCACTTATTGCGTACACAGGTTATGGCAGCGCAAGAGTTAAAGGTTTTACTTCTTCACCTGAATTTACCACCAACGGTATGCTCCGTAAGGGTTGGCGTAAAATTAACGGTAGAATTCTGCTTTACAAAGGCGGTACAGAAGGTGCTTCAAATGCCGGCAATGAACCGTACTGTGAATTCTATGCTGCCCAAATCGCAAAGGCTATGGGTTTGAACAGCATTGACTACACTCTTTCAAGCTGGAAAAAGAGTATCTGCTCTGTCTGTGAACTTTTCACAAGCAAGGATTATGCTTATGTTCCGATTTGGAGATTCGGCGAGTTTAAGACTGTTGTTGATGTTGCGGAATATCTTAAAAGCTTAGGTCCGTCGTATTACAATGATTTCGTAGACATGATGATTTTTGATGCGCTGATATATAACACCGACCGTCATCAGGGCAACTTTGGTCTGCTTGTTGACAACAAAACCAACAAGCCCGTTGCATTTGCACCGATATTTGACAATGGTCTTGGATTATTCCCGTATGCCGTCAATACGGATATGACAGATTTAAAAGCCTATGCTAATACGAGAGCATCCGCTTTTGGCGTTTCATTCGATGACATTGCGAAAGAGTACATCACAGACCGTCAGAGGAAACAGCTGAAGGTAATTACGACATTTAAATTTACCATGGATAAGAACTATAATTTCCCTGCAAAGCGTGTACGAGCAATGGAAAAATTTGTACAAGAACGGGCAAGGGAATTGATTAAATTTAATTAACTAAATGTTTTTGATAAAAAAGTTCCTCTGTGATTTGAAAATTTCACAGAGGAGTTTTCAATTATTATATATCAATATTCATGAGCTACGAGGACTATGGTTTTTGGGAGTTTTAGGTACTCCCAGTTTTAGTCCCAGTTTTTATATTCAAAAATCCGTGAAAAATGATATTTTTTCGCATATGAGAAAAAAGAACAAAAAAGAAAACAGACTCAAAACCCACGAAATATCAAGGTTTTGAGCCTGTTTTACATGGCCCGCCCGAAGAGGTTCGAACTCCCAGTCGTCAGAATCGGAATCTGATGCATTATCCAATTATGCTACGGGCGGAAGCTTTAGTTATTGTATCACAAAAATACCGGTTCATCAATAGCAAATTAAAAATTTAAGCCTCCCGTTTCGGGAGGCTTGTCCGTTAAAATGAAACGTAATTCAGCGGATTGAGCTTTTCACCCTGGTATCTGACCTCAAAGTGAAGGTGAGGACCTGTTGAATTGCCTGTCGAACCGACATATGCGATAACCTGTCCCTGCTTAACCGTCTGACCGACATTGACGATAACAGATGAACAGTGACCGTAAAGGGTCTGATAGCCGTCACCGTGGTCAAGCATTACATAATGACCGTAGCCTGCATTACTGTAATGCTCCGCAACGATAACCGTTCCGCTTCTTGAAGCAAGTACGGGCTTTCCGTAAATGCTGCCGCCTGCGATATCAATTCCGCCGTGGAAGGCGTTGCCCGAAATCGAAGCGCTTCTGTAACCGAAGCCGCTTGACATGTAGCAGCCGCTGTACTCAACAGGAAACGCAAAGCCTGAGGTCGGATTGGTTTTCGGCGTGTAATAATAGGTTTCACTGCTGTTTTTCTGAGCTGCCGCTCTTCTTCTTGCTTCCTCGGCAGCTTTCTGCTGAGCGTAAATCTTATTAATCTGAGCCTGAATCTGAGCTTCCTGAGCGTCAAATCCCGCTATATCGTCATGAAGTCCGCTTGCGGTGTTTTCAAGCTGTGCAAGCTTGCTTTCAACCTGTTCCGATTTTACTTTTATCTGGTCAAGAGTTGACTGCAGATTTGACTTGACACGTCCAAGCTCCGCCTGCTGTTCAATAAGCTTCTGCTTTTCATCTTCAAGAGCTTTTTTATCCTCTTCAAGGGCGGCGATTTCTCTGTTAAGCTCATCAACGAGCGACTGGTCATTGTCAGTAACGCGCTTGAGAAGCTCAAGCCTGTTAAGGAAAACGGAAACGCTTGAAGCGCTTGAAAGCATTTCAAGTGTTGTCGAACCGCCTGCCATATAGTTTGCGCGCAGACGCTCACAGAAAAGCTCTATTGTTGCGTCGATTTCCGCATCCTTTTTGGCTATTTCCGCCTCAAGGTCTTCAATTTTTTTCTGTGTTTCTGCAATGTCTCCGTCAACAACAGCCTTCTGAGCGATAACATTGTTGTATTCGTCGGTAAGGTTGCTGAGCTGTCTGTTCAGTTCTGTAACAACCTTTTCCTGTGCGTCAATCTGAGTGTTGAGCTTTGAAAGCTTTTTCTCGCTTTCGTCAATTTTTGCCTGTATCTGGCTCTGTTCATCCTTAAGCGAAGCTATTGTTTCCGCCTTTGTCTTCGGAGCAAGAAACGCAACACTGACAAATACGATTGCAGCTGTCATAAACAGTGAAAGAACCCTGTTTGAATTTTTCATATTAAACTCCTTTGAATGAGTAAAAGTTACAAATGGTTACAAACAATTATAACTCGGCCCGGTTGTTTTGTCAACCGGAAACGGATACTATTTAATGAAAAATCAGTCGTCATCTTCGCCGATGTAGGGCTTCGGCTCAATCCAGCCGAGATAGTTTGTCGGAAGCAGAAGTTCTTCTTCACTGCCGCCGTGAGCAAGGAAAATATCGAAAAGCTCCTTTTTGCGTTCCTTCGTGTATTTGTATCTCCAAATGCGGAAAATTTTCGCAAAATCCTCAAAGGTTTCGTCGGGAAGGGTTGTGACCGTACCTTTTTTATAGGGCAGGGGAACAACAACCGTTCCGTCGCTCGTTATGCGGTATTCGTCTGCAATTTCAATGGCACGGCGGTTTGCTTCCTTTCTCGGAAGCTCGCTGTCAAACATTATTCTTGTTATCGGGAAAACGGCAAGGTCCGCGCCGAGAAGCTCATAGCATTCGGGACTCAGACCCGTATGACCGTGGTGCGCAATCTGCACAACATCGCATTTCAGAGATTCTGAGAATCTTTGCGTGATAATCTTATCCGCGGCAACGGCTGCATCGCCGGGAATGAACACCTTTGAACCCTCAGCCTCCATCATGACAACGCAGGAGGAATCGTTGTAGTCATTAATCTGCTCGGGATAGATGTCCTCATGCGTGGACATAACATCAAAGGTCAGATTTCTGATGCTGAAGCGCATACCCGTGTGAAGCTTGTAGACGGGGGCGGGGAATTCTTCAAGAATTCTGCAGAATTTAACCGACATTTCGCGTTCTTCAGTACCCCAGTCCTCAAAATTATAGTCTCCGTCGAGCAGATTCTGATAAAAGCCCTCGATAATAACATCATCGGTATTGTATTTCAGAAAATCCGCAAGCTTGGAAATGTGGTCAGTGTGTCCGTGCGTAATCAGCCAGCCGTTAACCACGACCTTCTGCCCTGCGGGGGTGCGTTCACGCATGAACTTATATATTCTGTCGTTGTCGTTGAACTGGAAATAATGTCCGCTGTCAACGATGAAAAAGCTGTAATCGGGACACTGAACCATAAGGCACATTCCGCAGTCAATAAGCGTGTGGTCGTTTTCAAAGGCGTAAAATGTTGTCTGACATTCGCCGCTGCAGCAGGTCTTTTCAAAGCCCGGAAACCGGTTGCTTTCACTTGCCGTGACACGCAGAGAGTTGTCGCACGGTGTATAAAGCAGGGTGATAAAGGCTTTTCCGCCGAGAGCGGCAAAAAGGTTGCCGTCAATTTCATTGTGCTGTAAAACGCTGAAGCCCTCCGCTTCAAGCTTTTTTATATATGCTCTGAATTTATCCTCGTCCGCGTCACGGTAAATTCTGAGAAAGCAGTCCTCACGGCAGTTGTAATCGCCTGTAAAATTTTCCGCGAATGTCGGAAATGTGCTGAAAATTCTGTTTTCCGGGTAATTCATTATTGAAGCTCCTTTTATCTGTGTTATTTTTCGTTAAGCGGAATGCGGTACTGATATCCGCGCAGCCATTCCATTGTAATGTAGTTTCTCGCCTTAAGCAGGACGCAGTCGGGATAGACCTCTATCGCCATGCCGAGACCGCCGTTGTCTGTTTTTGTAACGCTCGGCAGACTGACGCAGTAAAGGTTTTCACAGAAGCTGCTGTCAACGCTGTATTCATTGTAGGTGCGGTGAAGATGTCCGCTTATGAAGAATACGGGATAACCGTATGACGGAGCAAATTCTCTGAGTACAGTCTCTATTTCGCCTGATTTTTCGCCGATGCCCCAGTTCTTTTCCGCCCCGGCATTATAATAAACATTGTTGGAATTGTACATCGCCTGATGACAGATTATGAAAATCGGTTTTTCCGTTTCGGCTGCTTTTTTAAGTTCGTTTCTGAACCATTCAACCTGCTCGTCAGAGATTTCGGCCTCAATGCTGAGCTGACCCTCTGAACCGAGGATAATGAATTCATAGCCGTTTATTTCCGTCGAATAGTACACCTTATCGGTTTCAATTCCGCAGAATCCGGCAAATTCAAAGAAATTGCCCGAAGCCTCCTCATAGGAGTCTCTTGCTCTTACATCGTGATTGCCTGTTGCGGGAATGATGTTTTCAATTTTGTTGAAGGTCCTGAGAGTTCCCTCAAATCTTTTATATTCTCTGCTGTCTGAGGCGTTCGAAATATCGCCCGCGATAATCAGTGCGTCGGGGATGTAATCCGTCTTTGAAATTCCGCAGACGGCCCTTCTCAGAATTTTGCTTCTGTCGTTAAAATAAGCCGAATCCGAGTGAGTGTCGCTTATCACGGCAGCATCAAGCAGAATGCTTTTTTCGTCGGTAACCGAGTATTCGTTATTTCCGTACCATACCGAACCGGGAATAAATGAAAACGCGGAAGCGATTGTGTAAATAAATGCAAGAAAAAACGATGTAATCTGTGAGAATATCATCCTGCTGCCTTCTTTCGATTATCGTTATAAAATAATTCTACAACCTCATGCCGCTCTGTGTCAATATACAATCGTGCGTCATGTTCTGCATCCGGATGAAAAAGCACATAATATTGTTCCGAAAAAAACTTATAAACAGAATAAACCGGAATATTTCCGAATAAATCGTTTTTTCTATTGACTTATTTAATTTATGTATTATAACTTAGAGGTAACAGGGGGTGAGCGTATGAAAGAACTGATAAACGGGAAATTTCCCGAGTGCTTTCAGACTGAATACGACAGGCTTTTCGCTGAAGAAAAACCGCTGTTTACCGTTGTCGGCGACCTTGCCTTAAAGGGCAGATATTCCGACAGTGCGGTATGCGTATTCAAAGATAGAATATATGCCTTTGATAAGAAATTTGAGAACGGCTTTATGTACCTTGACTTTAAGGACATAAAGAAGACAAAGGTAAAACGGATGTACGGCAACGCGATGTTTTCCGCCGATACTGCGGACGGAAAAAGAGTCCGTCTGATGCGCTTTACATTTGCGTCGGCAAACGCGGCTGACGCGGCGAGCGATTTTATCAATGCGGTTATTGAGGACGGATACAGCGACGAGCTGCTGTATGCCGTGGAGAACACATTTGAAAAGCAGCGTTCATTCTGTCCCAAGTGCGGCAGAAAGCTGCCTTCGCCGAACGCGGAATGCCTCAACTGTAAGGGCAAGGGCAAAATGTTCACGAAATTTGCAAAATATGCTCTGCCGTATAAATCCAAGCTTATAATATGTATGCTGCTTTCGGTATTTACCACGGGCATGTCCCTTGTTCCGCCGTACATAACGGGTTATATGGTTGACAAGGTGCTTCCCTCGGGAAAGGCCGATATGCTTATAAGAATGATACTTCTGCTCCTCGGCGTTTATCTCATGCAGTACACCGTTTCGGCTTACAGAGCGTATCTGCTGCGTCTTACGGGCGATAAAATCGTATTAAGCCTGAAAAAAGATGTGTATGAAAAGGCGCAGTATCTTCCGATGAGCTTTTACGACAAGACCTCGACGGGCTCGGTTATCAACCGTGTCAATTCCGATACGGCCGTTATTCAGAACTTTGTAATGAAGCTTACGCAGGAGGCCGTTGTTCAGCTGTTCACGCTTATAGGCATCCTTGTAATAATGATTTGCCTTAACTGGAAGCTGACGCTGTTTTCACTTGTTCCGATTCCGCTTGTTGTTATGATAGGCAGACTTTTCGGTAAAAAAATCGGACCGCGTTACATGCGCATATGGCGCAGAAGCACGGCAATCTCGACACTTCTTGCCGATACCGTACCCGGCATCAGAGTTGTCAAGGCGTTCACAAACGAAAAGAGCGTTGTCAAAAAGTTTGACGCTTACTGCGACGCCTGGCTTGAGGAGGATACATCTGTTGCGAAAATGTCGGGTATCTTCCCTCAGCTTATGACCTTCCTTGTTACCTGCGGTACGCTGATAATCTGGTTCTCGGGTGGCTCATATATTATTTCGGGTGCGGAGGGCTTCTCAATCGGTCTGCTTGTTTCATTCGTTTCTTATGCAAGCATGTTCTATACCCCGATTAATTTCTTCGCAAACCTCAACGATGTTTATCAGAATACTCTCGCCTCTGCGGAAAAGATTCTTGACATCCTCGACGCCGAGCCTGAACGCGATTTCGGAAAAGATGTCAGACCCGAAAGAATTGACGGAAAAATCGAATTCAAAAATGTCAATTTCTCATTTGACCGCTCCAAAAAGGTTCTCAGCAATATCAATCTTACCATTGAGCCGGGCGATGTTGTCGGCATAGTCGGCACAACAGGCTCGGGCAAGTCCACGCTTATCAATCTGATAATGCGATACTATGACGATTATGAGGGCGAAATTCTTATTGACGGACAGAATCTCCGTGATATAGATATGGCTTATTACAGAAGTCAGATAGGCTTTGTTCAGCAGGAACCGATGATGTTCAAGGATACCGTATTCAACAATATTGCCTACGGTTCGCCGAACGCCCATGTTGAACAGGTACTCCGCGCGGCTGATATCGCGAACGCGCACGGCTTTATTTCCCGTCTGCCCGACGGATACGACACAATGCTCGGCGAAAGAGGCATCGGTGTTTCGGGCGGTGAAAAACAGAGAATTTCCATAGCCCGCGCGGTTATGAAAAACCCGTCGATTCTCATTTTTGACGAGGCTACCGCCGCTGTCGACTCCGAAACAGAGCATCTGATACAGGAGGCCATAGAGAGACTTATCCGCGGCAGAACAACGCTGATGATTGCGCACAGACTTTCAACGCTCCGCAACGCAAACAAGATTGTTGTTGTCGATAAGGGCGAGATAATCGAATGCGGAACGCCGCAGGAGCTTATGGCTCTTAAGGGCAAGTATTATAAGCTCATACAGATACAGAGCATGGGCGAAAAGCTTCAGCAGAAGAAAAAAGAAGAAAACTTTGAATGAGAGGTGAGCTGAATGATTACATATATTGACGGACCGGAGGTAAAAATAACCGAAAATGACGGAATATTTGTCGATGTTCAGTTCTTCGGCTCAGATGAAAAGCTTGTTGAAATTGAACCGCACCGTCTTTTCCCCAAAAGCGGCGGAAACAAATATATCGTATTACTTGACTCGGAGGGCGAGCAGATTGCCATAATACGCGATACGGCGAAGCTGCTTCCCGAATCGAGAAAGGTTATCGAAAGCGCGCTTGAGGAATATTACATGATTCCGAGAATCACACGTTTTATCGAAATGACGCAGAAATTCAAAATCTGGATGTGGACGGCGGAAACAGACCACGGTATTATCAAATTTGAAATCCGCAATCACATGGCGTCGGTAAAGCCGCTTTATGACGGCAGAGTTCTGATAACCGACGCAAACGACAACAGATACGAAATTCCCGATTACCGCAAGCTTGACAAGCGAAGCCGTAAAATGCTTGAACCGAAATTATAATAAAGGAGAAACACGATGAAACTTATAATTGCTATTGTTAATAACGACGACTCAGCGGTTGTCGCATCCGCGCTTACAAAGGAAAACTTTATGGTAACAAAGCTCTCAACAACGGGCGGCTTTCTTATGGTAGGCAACACAACCTTCCTTATCGGTACGGACGAGAAAAATGTTAAGCGTGCCAAGGAAATAATCAAACAGTATTCAACAACAAGAACCCACAGCGCACCGACCACCGAATCCTTCGGCAGAGGCTTTGACGAGGGCGCGCTTCAGCATGAGGTTTCAGTCGGCGGCGCAACGGTATTTGTTCTCGGCGTTGATGAAATGGAGAAGTATTGATAACGTTATGAAAAAATATGATATTGCGGCATATATCTGGCCTGCGTATACCGGTGACGAGCTGCGCACGCGCATGTTCTGGAACGAGGGCATCGGAGAGTGGCAGTCGGTAAAAAACAGCGTTTCAAAATATGAGGGTGACACATGGCCGCGGAAGCCGCTCTGGGGCTATGTCAACGAGGCGGACCCTGAGGTCATGAAAATGGAAATCAACGAAGCCGCCGACCACGGAGTCAATGTGTTCATTTATGACTGGTACTGGTTCGATGAGCGCCCGTTTCTCGAGCAGTGCCTTGACAACGGTTACCTGAAGGCTGAAAACAATGACCGCGTAAGATTCTACCTCATGTGGGCGAACCACGATGCCAATAATCTGTGGAATAAAGAAATATCGGATACGGAAGCGGGCGGCACGGTAATATGGAAGGGCGCGGTTGATGAGCAGACCTTTGACGCTGTCTGTGACAGGCTTATTGAAAAATATTTCTGCCATCCGAATTATTACCGCATTGACGGCAAGCCTGTTTTCATGATTTACGACACGGAAAATCTGCTTAAGGGTCTCGGCGGCGTTGAGAATACACGCCGCAAGCTTGATGAGTTCAGAAAGAAATGTGTTTCGGCAGGTCTCGGCGGACTTCATCTGCAGTTTACCCAGTGGGGCGAAAGAGTGCTGAATCTCAGCGGAGTTGACGGCGGCAGAAAGTCCGATAAAGAGGTTCTGAACGCCCTCGGCTTTGACAGCCTGACCAATTATCAGTTTGTTCATTTTGTAAATATCGACCGCGATTACGGCGAGATAATCAATGATGTTGTGCTGTGCTGGGAAAAGTGGAGCCGGGAATACGGTATTCCTTATTTCCCGCATATCTCCGTCGGATGGGATAACAATCCGCGTTTCAATTCCTTCCGCCGCGGCATAGTAAAAAACAATACGCCCGAGGCAATTGAAAACGCGCTGAGAAAGGCAAAGGAATTTGTTGATACCCATGACCTGCCTGCTCCGCTTATCACCGTCAACAGCTGGAACGAATGGACGGAAACAAGCTATCTTGAACCCGACGACCTTTACGGTTACGGATATCTTGACGCGATAAAGCGTGTCTTTATGCCTTGACAATGTAATGTGCTTTAGACTATAATGTATCAAAAGCAAGGAGGAAAAACACATGAGCTATAAAATAATAACCGTCAGCCGTCAGTTCGGTTCCGGAGGAAGAACAATCGGAAAGGCTCTTGCTGAAAAGCTCGGCGTTCCCTGCTATGACAGCGAAATTATCGAAAAGGTTGCCGCAAAGAGCGGTATGGATAAGGAGTACATAGCCAAGAAAAGCGAAAGCATTCACAACTCAAAGCTTTCGGGACTTTTCAGAAGCAATTATTATTATAAGTCAAGCGACGAGGATATCATCTGGGCAATTCAGAGCAAGATTATCAGGGAAATTGCCGAGGAAGGTCCCTGCGTTATCGTCGGCGGCTGTGCGGACTATATTCTCCGCAACAGCGACAGCATTTTCAGAGCTTTTATCTGTGCTGACATGGAGTCCCGCGAGCAGAGAATTGTTGAGTTCTACGGCGAACGCGAGGATTCTCCCGAAAAGCGACTTAAGGATAAGGACAAACGCAGAGCTTCGTATTATCAGCTTTTCACCGATATGAAATGGGGCGACGCAACCAACTACGATATCTGCCTTAATTCAGGCGTTCTCGGAATTGACAAATGTGTTGATATTCTTTATGACATCTGTAAATAAAAATACAGAGCGGAGTGTATGCTCTGCTCTGTATTTTTTTATTGAAATCCGTATAAAAGGGTGTAATCGGATATGACAAAAAAGACGGTAAACGATTATAAAAAAATCATAATTGACGGTAAACCGTATATTGAGTTTACAACTGTCGGGAAAAATACCGTTAAAGTAATTGTTGACGAAAAAGCATGGGATGAATATTTGTCAATGTATTCATGGACTGCGATAAAAAAAGGAAATCGTTATGATGTTAAAACGAGTATAAATAAACAGTCCAACAGAATATGGAGAGTAATAGTTGAGCATGAATATGATGAACTGGATTATTGGGGTTCAACAATAGATCATATTAATAATAATCCGTTGGATAACAGACTGGAAAATCTCAGAATATATTCAACAGCTATTTTAAATACAACAAATATTTCAAGTAAGTTTAAAGAAAAAGACATGCAGTTTATTCATCGGCAGGGAAAAGAAAGCAGCATAAACGGATACAAGGTACATTATAACCTTGCAGGAGAGACATTTTATAAAAATTTCGGTGTTAAAGAATACGGCGGAGTTGAAGAGGCTCTTTACGCTGCTCAAAGGTACAGAGATTCTGTTGTAGAAAAACAGCGACAGGCTAAAATAGATGAAATGATTAAAAAAACAAGAGATATAGAGTTCGAAAGAGGATTGAGAGATAAAATCAAAGCAGGAGAAATATCTGATATTTTAGCGGTCTTAAAAAAATATAATATTATCAGTGAGTAAATTCAGAAAAACAATAAGCGGAGCTTGCTTTTAAAATAATCTGTCAGCCGGCTGATTTTTGTCAGCCGGATTCTTTATTTGTTGAATATAACGCGAACTTGTGTTATAATAAACGCAGAATTTTCAGAAGGTGATTTTTATGTTTATTTATGAAATGCATCAGCATACATGGCCGTGCAGTCACTGCGGTCACGCCGAGCCTGTCAGGCTTGTAAACGCTCTGAAGGATATCGGCTTTGCGGGACTTGTCATCACAAATCATTTTTTCAGCGGCAATACGGGTATTGACCGTGAGCTTCCGTGGGCTGACTTTGTTAAAGCCTATGAGGACGATTATCTTGCACTTAAAAAAGCAGGGGACGAGATAGATTTTGATGTTATTTTCGGCATCGAGGAGCATATCGGCAACAGCAAGGAAATTCTTCTTTACGGTATCACTCCGGAATTTCTGTACGCTCATCCGGAGCTTCGCGGCGCAGGTCTTGAAACATATTCAAAGGCTGTGCGTGAATTCGGCGGACTTGTCTTCCAGGCTCACCCGTTCAGAAACAGGGATTATATCGAAGACCCGAATGAAAAGCTTCCCGTTGAGCTGCTTGACGGCTTTGAGGCTTATAACGTAAACAACAAGGGTGACGAAAATCCCCGTGCGGAAAAGTATGCAAAGGAACACGGGCTTCTCATGAGCGCAGGCTCTGACGCGCATTATGAATCACAGCAGGTTCGCTACGGCATCGCCTGCGAACACAGAATAAAGGACAGCTTTGAGCTTGCAGAGGTACTCAGAAGCGGAGATTACAGTCTTTATCTCGGAGAATGAGGTTATATTATGAAACTTATTGAATGTACACCGAATGAAAAATTTGCGGAATATCTTGAAATTATTACCGAGCGTCAGCTCCTTGATACTGAATTATGGGGCAAATGCGTCAATGTCTTTTCTTCGGGCATCGACAATCACGACGCGGGCTGGCGCGGCGAATACTGGGGCAAGATGATGCGCGGAGCATGTCTTGTTTACGGCGTAACCCGTTCCGGAAAACTGCTTTCAGTGCTGACGGACGCGGTTAACGGTCTGCTTTCAAAGCAGGAAAAAAGCGGCAGAATCAGCTCCTACCGCGAGGATGATGAGTTTTTCGGCTGGGATATGTGGTCGCGAAAGTATGTTATGACGGGACTTCAGCATTTTTACGACATCTGCCCCGATGAAGCGCTGAAAAGCAGAATCATGACCGCGCTGACCGCTCACGCCGATTATATTGTCGAGCATATCGGCGAAGGAAAAACCGAAATCCTTCAGACGGGTGAGTTCTGGGGCGGAGTTAATTCCGCAAGCATTCTTGAGCCGTTCGTCCGTCTTTATAAAGACACGAAAAACGAAAAATATCTTGACTTTGCAAAGTATATAATTTCGACGGGCGGATGCCGTGACGGCAATCTTATCGACTGTGCGCTGAAGGGACTTGCACCGTTTGAATTTCCCGAGCAGAAGGCTTATGAAACCATGAGCTTTTTTGAGGGTCTGCTTGCCTTTTATGAGGTTACGGGCGACGGAAAATGCCTTGAAGCCGTAAAAAAGTTTACGGACAGAATGCTCGAGACCGATGTAACGGTTATCGGCTCCTGCGGATGTACGCACGAGCTTTTCGACAATTCCGCTGTCTGTCAGACCGAATATACGGGCAAAATCATGCAGGAAACCTGCGTAACGGTTACGCTTATCCGCTTTCTTTCAAGAGTGTTCACGGCGACGGGCGACAAGCGGCTGACCGACACAATCCGCCTCGCTTCGCTCAACGCGCTTTCGGGTGCGCTGAACATCAACGGCTTTGAGCAGTTCAGCAACGAAAAAAAGGAATACCGCGGAGGAATGCTGTTCGACAGCTATTCGCCGCTCTGCGATTCAAAGAGGGGACTGGGAATCGGCGGCTATAAGGAATTTGCCGACGGCTCAAATTTCGGCTGCTGTGCGTGCATTGCCTCGGCAGGCTTTGCTCTCTATCCGCTTATGAGCGTCACACCCTGCGGAAATGATATCGGCATAAATTATCCTGTAAACGGTACATACAAATTCGACTCGGGCGTTTCGCTGATAATTTCCGACGGAAAGATAACCGTCAGAACGGACAAGCCCAAAAGCTTTAAAATAAAAATAACCGTCGGCGACAGCTACTGTACGGTAACCGCTTCGGCAGACGGTAAAACAAAAAATACTGAAAACGGCTTTACCGTGCTTGACGGCACATGGCAGGACGGCGATACAATAGAGTTGAACGTTGAAAGCAAGCTTGCTGAAATGCAGCTCAACGGCAAAATTTCGCTCAATTACGGCGGTTATGCGCTTGCGGCCGACGAGTCAAAGAGCAGCTACAGAGCGGGACAGAAAATCGAATTTATCCGAGATGAAAACGGCAGTATAAAATATGAAATTGCCGAACCCGAAGCAGGGGAGCAGCTCCGCATTTTTGCCGAAACAGCGGACGGAAAACTTCTCCTGACCGATTACGCCGCTGCAGGACAGGACGGCAGGAGCATTGTTTCTGTGTGGTTTAAGCAGTAATATCCATTAAATCGGGATTATATATTATTTTCAGCTTCTTAACATACAGTATCTGAATATCGGAATAAACTGCAATACGCTGCCTCCGATTATGAAAAGATGGAAAATTGAATGGCAGTACCTGTAATGCTTAGTTTCAAGAACATAAAAAACCATGCCGAGAGAGTATACTGCTCCGCCGCAGATAAGCAAAACTATAAAGCTTAAGCCATAGGTTTCGTACATTGCTTTTACTGTCATCAGAACGCTCCATCCCGATACAAAATATAAACCGTAGGAAACCACCTTGAATTTATGAAAATCAATTGCCGTAAAAACGGTGCCGACAACTGAAGTAATCAACACAATCCCGTAGCTTGTCCATGCAAGCACGGGGTTGGTTTTTATCAGCCCGCACAGAACAATCGGAGAAAATGTACCCACAATAAGCCCGTATATATCACAGTGGTCAATTACCTGCATAACCCGTTTCCCGATAAAAGCAGCCTGTTCATCCAATCCGTGATAAATGCTTGAAATAATATATACAGTTGTCATTGAAATACCGTATATCATTCCGGAAATGATACCGTATACATTTCTGTTCCACGACGAAAATATCACGCACAGGAAAAGACTGACAATTGCAAATACCGCTCCTGCAATATGGGTAACCATATTCGCGATTTCCTCGCCTCTTGAATAAGCCGGAAGCTTTCTGTTTTTTAATCTCATTTTATCTTACCTCATTCCGTCAGTTTTATTTTTGATTGACAGTGCGAGTATATCCGTAAAACCGCTGAAGTAAAAGCCCCGAAAAGTAGAAGCTTGTCTACTGATAGTGGATTTGCTGTTGACTTTTTGTTCTACTGATAGTAGAATGTTTATTAATGAACAGGAGGCGCACAGTATGACATCAGAAGAATTACAGAAAAAGATTTCTGAAAATATAGCAAAATATCGCGAGCTGAACAATATTACACAGGTTGAACTTGCTCAGATGCTTGATTATTCAAACAAATCTGTTTCAAAATGGGAACGGGGCTTGGGAACACCGGACATTCTTGTTCTTTACAGGCTTTCGGTAATATTCGGTATCAGTGTTTCTGAGCTTATCGGTCAGGACGAAATGTGTAAGGAAACCAAAGAGCTTATAAAAAAGACGGAAAAGGACATAAAACAACAGCGCAAAGCAAAAAAACGGGCAGAGGAACGTGCGAAAAAGCATAAGAAAAAGGAGCAGAAATAAATATAACTTAACTCTGTTTTGCCGACAGTATTAAAAACAGAACAGTAAATAATAAAAGTAAATGTGCAAAAACCTCCGAAAAGATTTCTCTTCTCGGAGGTTTTACATATTATATCTTCGGGAACCTCATTGTCCACGCCTGCAATCTTAATCGGTCAGAAAGATATTTATCCTCAAAGCTGTCCGAATGCCGCCATGTGCCTCTGAACGAGCAGTCGCGCACATCCTTCAGCACATCAAGGCACGGCATCTGCGGCTTCGGGCTGACTGTCGATTCCGCTTCACCGCACAGAATATCAAGCGCCGCCATAAGCCAGTCGGCAGGACCGAGCGCCTTTTCTCCGAATGTGATTTTTTCGGGCAGGAAATAATCGGTTCTGATTGCTTCCGCGCTTTTTCTCATTTCGCCGGTGGAAACGGTAAAGCTTTCCTCTGCGCCGTACGGCTGTGAAAGCAGACCGTAAACCTTGCCGCAGGCGTGATTTTCCTTGCCGTTCAGCATTTCTGCGCAGGCGTAGAAAATATCGCTCAATGAATACGAATCGGGACTGCTTACGGGGAAAAGCTCCTTTCCGAGCTGTTCTCTGATAACCGGCAAATCCTTTTTCTCAATTGTTCTCGGCTTTTCTTTTTTGAGCTTTTCGGCGACATCGCCGTAGGTGACGATTTTAAACCGCTCATCATTTTTGGCAAGCTGAACAAGCAAATCAAGATTCCTGTAAAATCTGTCGCTCATCTCCTGCGGACGGCGTCTGCATTCCTTCCACTCGCCGAATTCGCAAAGGTTTTCCTTGTCGTAGTTCTTAATGTCCCACCATTCCTCAAAAAGGCTTGCGTTGGGGTGGGTGTAGAATACGGCTCTTTTGCGCTTCGCAAGCTCGTCAAGCGCGGCGCGGACTTCCTTTTCATCGCCCGTGAGAAACGAACTCTCTAAGCAGTATGAATATTCAATGTGAAAGATGTTGCAGTAATACGAACCGCTTCCGTCCTCGGGGTCGCAGAAAGTATCGGCGTAAATCGGAATGCCCATGTCCGCATATGCGTACATCGCCGCGTAGGATTTCTGATTTCCCGGGGGAACGGCGGCATAAACATTTTCCGCTCCCGTTGCGGCTTTTATCATTTCGATTGCCTTTGTTTCCTGTCGGATAACCTCGTTTTTCGCCGCTTCAAAATCCTCGATGTCGGTGTATTCGTTTATCATCGGGTGCAGAGTATGTCCGTAGGTGTGGCTTTCAATTTCGTGATGTTTCAGCGCGTTCAGCACGTCGGTTCTGCCCCATGCGGTCAGCTGCTTCGCAAGCAGACCGACCATGCAGAAGCAGCCCTTTACTCCGTGCTTTCTGAGAATTTCCGCCTCTGTCAGTATCGCATCAGCAGCGATGTTGGACGTGAAATCCTCGGTGTCAAATGAAAATATAAGTTCTGTCATATCAAAGAGCTATTTCCTTGCCCTGCTTTGCACTTTCGTACATTGCGCAGAGAATCTTAATCATGTCAATGCCCTGCTGCGGAACAAAGTCAGGCTCCGCGCCGTCGATAACAACATCGTAGAAGTGCTTGAGGTTTTTCCAGTGGCCGTGTTTTTCCTCTAACTTTGTGGGAGCGATGTCAACAAGCTCTCCCTCTTCCTCAGTGTAGATTTCAACCTTGCCGTCCTTCCATGTAAGACCTGCCTTTGTGCCGCGAAGCTCAACAAAGCGGGACTCTGCCTTGATGTTTGAAGCCCAGCTGAATTCAATCTGAAGAATTGCGCCGTTGTCAAAGCGAATCATGCCCATTGCGAGGTCTTCGACATCAAATGTGCCCTCTGCGTTCTTGTCGCCGAAATCGGAATTGACGGAATCGCTCAGGTCGTTGTCGGAGAACTTGCTGAATGTGTTGCCCGAAACTGAAACGGGAGTGGGGTTGCCCATGAGCCAGATTGACAGGTCGATAAGGTGAACGCCGAGGTCAATCAGCGGACCGCCGCCGGACTGTTCCTTTGTTGTGAACCAGCCGCCCTTGCCGGGAATGCCGCGTCTTCTCTGCCAGCCGCAGCGGCCGCAGTAGATTTCGCCCATCTTGCCGCTTTCGATATATTTCTTGGCGAATTTTGAAATCTCAACGTGACGGTTGTGTCTCATAACCATGAGAGTCTTGCCTGCCTTTTTGGCGGCTGGGTCCATTTTGAGAACCTCTTCAACATTGATTGCGTCGGGCTTTTCGCAGAAAACATGCTTGCCTGCCTCAAAAGCCGCAACGGCTATGATTGAATGAAGATAGTTGGGTGTGCAGATGTCAACCGAGTCGATTGTCTCGTCCTTGAGAAGCTCTTTGTAGTCTGTGTAAACATCAGCGTTCGGAAAATAGTTGTCCTTAAGGAACTGCGCTCTTTCCTCAATGATGTCGCAGACTGCCGCAACCTCAAGTCTTTCGTCGTTAAGGTACTCGTTAAGATGAGCGCCCTTGCAGATGCCGCCGTTGCCGATAAGTGCTACCCGCCATTTTTTCATAATAAAAACTCCTTTGTTTTGATATTGAATATCGCTAAGGTCATTATAACAGACGCTTTGTATTTTTCAAGATGCTTTGACGAAGATTTAATACTCCGGTTCAATTTCAATGATTTCCGTTGTATATTTATCGCTGTTTTCGCAAAGTGTTATCAACCTTCCGCCGCGTTCAAGACCGTAGGTTTCGTATCCGCAGGCGATTGTCTGATACAGCGAAATTCCGTCGATATCCATCCGGAATGTGTTTGTATGGTCGTGACCGAAGAATGCCGCTTTAATATCGCCGCCTCTTTTCCATGCCTCAAGCTCATTCCTGTCTTTTTTCGGTGTGCAGGGTTTTTCACGGAGCTTTCCCTCTATGATTGCGCCTTCCTTTGCACGGAAAAATCTGCCGCCGTGTCCGTAATCACTCTCCGCTTCGCTGCATTCCTCAATGAAGTCATGAACCTGATTGAGCGGAATATGCTGAAAAGCCACGGCAGGAACAACTCTGCCGTATTTTTCCCTTTCCGCTTTTACTGTGCTTTCGTACCACTCAAGCTGGTTGACATGAAGTGTTTCCTCGTCATAGCTGATAACGCTTCCGTCGGGATTCCGGGGATAATCGTTGGAATCAAAACACCAGATGTTCCACTGAACCTCGTCGCTGTCATGGGCGAGTACGGGCAGGTGATAATTTCCGCAGCCGTAAACATCGGCTTCATTGAAGCAGCCGCGGAAATTGCCGTATTCCATATACAGGCTCATCTGGATTTCCTTGTTGAGAAGCTGAGTGATATGCTCGTTCTGACCGTCGTGATTTCCGAAAACTATCGCAAGCGGAACATTGAACTTTTTTACACGGCTGATGATATTTCCGAGACACCACATAACATATTCGTCCGTCATTTCGTCCCAGTGACCGCCGATATTGTCCCCGCCGAAAACAACAAGGTCGGGTTTTGCTGTTTCAATCGCTTTTTCAATTGTGTGAAGCGTATTTTTGGACTTGTTTTCGGGGACGGTTCTGTCCTCATCGTCATCCATAGCGGGATGAATCTTGTGTATATCCGTCAGATGCAGAATTTTAAATTTTTCGTTTTCGCCGAAGCGGAGCGGCTCAAGCGATGTCAGAATGTTTTTCCTTGAATTAATATATCCCTGTGCCATATTCTTCTCCTTGAAATTTAATTGATTATATTATATATTCAATACGAATATGCTGTCAACCTGCAAATATTTTGCGGTTAATCCGCTTTACAAATTTCAGGCTTTATGTTAAATTGTTAAAAGCATTACACGGAGGGGATATCATGCCGGATTATAAAAGAACAAAGCATACCTGCTATTATACTTACCTCGCGATGTCGTCGGTGTTCAGTCTGCCGCCCATGCTGTTTATCACATTTCACGAGATGTACGGTGTTTCTTACACACTGCTCGGTACGCTGCTGCTTGTGAATTTCTGTACGCAGCTTGTTATTGATTTGATTTTTACCTTCTTTTCAAAATATTTCAATATAAAAACAACAATAAGAATCATGCCGCTGCTTACCTCGGCGGGACTGATAACCTATGCGCTTGTGCCGCATTTCTTCCCGCAGAAGGCGATTGTCGGTCTGATTCTCGGAACTGTTATTTTCTCTGTGGCGGCAGGACTCTGCGAGGTTCTTTTAAGCCCGCTTGTAGCCGCTCTTCCGTCGGAGCATCCCGAAAAGGACATGAGCCTGCTTCATTCTCTTTACGGCTGGGGAGTGGTTACGGTAGTATCCGTAAGCTCAGTTTTCTTTAAGCTTTTCGGAACGGAAAACTGGATGTATCTGACGCTGTTCTGGGCGGTTCTGCCGATTGTTTCGTCTGTTCTTTTCTGCGCGTCTCCGATGCCCGATATGAACCTCGGCTCGGAAGACGGGAAAAAGGAAAAATCGAACAGAGGCTTCGGTATCTTCCTTTGCGCTGTGTGTATTTTCCTCGGAAGCAGTGCGGAAAATGTAATGACAGGCTGGATATCGAGCTTTATGGAAAAAGCGATTCTTGTGCCCAAAGCGGTCGGCGATATTCTCGGTATGGCTGTTTTTGCTCTGCTGCTTGCTTTCACAAGAGGCATGTATGCCAAATACGGCAAAAATATTCAGAAAACACTGCTTGTCAGTATGTGCGGAGCGGTTGTATGCTATCTTGTCGCAGGCTGTTCGAATAACGCGGCTGTCGGTTTCCTCGCCTGTATTATTACGGGAATATTCGTTTCAATGCTGTGGCCGGGTACGCTTATCTTTATGGAAGAAATTGTTCCGTCGCCCGGTGTCGCGGCATATGCGCTTATGGCGGCGTGCGGCGATTTAGGCGCTTCGTTTGCACCGCAGGTGACGGGAATTATTGTCGATAAATTCTCAGCGGGCGCACTTGCCGAAAAACTCAGCACACAGTATTCAATGTCTGCCGATCAGATAGGTCTGAAAATCGGAATGCTCTGCGCGGCGGTATTCCCGTTAATCGGCGTGCTGTGGATGCTGTTTATCAGAAAAACAACCTCAAAGACAAAATGAAAACAGGGGCGAAGTGTAAAAGCTTCGCTCCTTTTTTCATTCGGAAATAATGCTGCTTCTGCCTCGCTGAATAAGGGTACAAAAACAGATTCGTGATTAACGGTCAATATTGAAAAAGCCGTAATAATGTGATATTATTACAGCAATACTGAAGGACGGAGGGGAGAAAATGTTTGCTCCGGATTATGAAAAGAAAGGTGACGGCTGTTTTGCGTTCGGCAGTCATGTCAGCGCGAGGGCGAACAGCTGTCTTGATAACGGTTCGGTAAAAAGCTTCTGGAGCGGATTCTGCTGTCAGTCGTGTGAACTTGAAATAACCGAAACAGATGAACTGATTTTTTCGGTCGGAACGGCAGAAAGACCCGAGCTTAACGGCAATCAGTACGCAGTAAACACGGAGAAAACAGGCGTTTGCATTGTCGGCGACAGTAAAAAGGGGCTGATAAACGGCTTTATGACTCTGCTGCATCAGATTAAAGCGGAGAGCATTACAGACGGTGAGGCTGTATTTGAGATTGAATGCGGCGAATTCAGGGAAAGCCCGGAAATTCCGAATCAGATGGTTCATTTCTGTATTTTTCCCGAAACGGAGCTGTGGGAGCTTGAACGGTTTATCCGCCTTTGCGCCGCCATGAAATACACCCATATCGTCCTTGAATTCTGGGGAATGCTTAAGTATGGCTGCCTTAAGGAGCTGAGCTGGGAGCATGCCTGTTCAAAAGAACAGATTCGTCCGTTAATCAGAATGGCAAATGAACTCGGACTTGAGATTATTCCGATGTTCAACCACTGGGGCCATGCCTCCGCAAGCAGAGCGATTCACGGAAAGCATGTTGTGCTTGACCGTAATCCCGCTTTGCAGCCGCTCTTCAGCGATGACGGCTGGACATGGAAAATCGAAAAGCCCGAGGTGCGCGAGCTTCTGCGAAAAATCCGCAGAGAGCTTACCGAGCTGTGCGGCGAGGGCGAATATTTCCATCTCGGCTGTGATGAAGCCTACAATTTTGAAATCACGCCCGAAAACCATACAGTGCTGACGGATTATCTGAACGGGATTTCCGACGAGCTTAAGAAAAACGGCAGAAGACCGATTGTATGGGGCGATATGCTGATTGCACACCGGGACTGGACAACGGGCAACCGCTACACCGCAAACTGCGAAAGCAGGGAGCTTGAGCAGATGCTTCTGTCTGACCTTGACCGGAATATCATTATTGCCGACTGGCAGTACAGCGTCAGAGAGTCGCCCGTGGAAACCGCGCTGGTTTTCAAGGATGCGGGCTTTGATACAATCATCTGCCCGTGGGACAGAACCTGCGGAGATTCGGTTACTCCATGCGTTGATACAGCGAAAAAGCATAATCTTTACGGTGTGATGCATACAACATGGGATACCCTTTCAAAGGGAATGCCCGATGTTGTGAAAACGGCGTATGAAGCGTGGAGCGGCGGAACATTTGACAACATGTTTGCGTTTTTTGTCACAAATACGGCCGGAATCATGCGTAAGGTTTATTATGTAAACGGTAATTACGAAAAAGCAGGCTGGTCAAAGAAGCAGGTTGACGATATTACATAAAAGCAGAGATAATTCTGCTTTACATTTTCGCTTTTATACTTTATAATGATAAAGTAACCGCTGATAAAACGGCGGTAAAATGCAAACGGAGGGATTACTATGGATTTCAACGAATTTCTAAGAGAACTCATCGCAAATATCGACTTCTGGCTTTATGATGTCACCCTGTTTTTCTACAACCTTTTCGGCGGCTTGTTTTAAGGAGGAAAGGATATGAAAAAATTTACAGCTGTTCTGCTTTCCGTAATAATGCTTGTTTCCGCACTGTCGGTCGGAGCGTCCGCAAGTAAGCCCACTGTGCCGGCTGCACCGTCTGCTGCGGCAGATATAAAGGGCGCAAAAAACTATACTCTCGAAAATCCTTACGAGGCGGTTAAATGGGGCGAGTGGCGCGAATACAAGGCGTCGCTTCATTCACACACGAACGCCTCGGATGCCGAACCCTCAATGGTTGAAAGCATAGAATATCACTATTCTGACGATTACGATATTCTCGCACTGAGCGACCACGCGGTTATAGGTGAGCAGTGGGACGAAATCCCCACTGTAGTTCCGCTTTACCGCTTCTTCAAATTCGGCAACACGGGAATGAAAAACATTGAGGTTCTTACTCCCGAACGCAGACTTGAAATGCTGAACGGTGTCGGCAGATATAATGAAGACGGCACTCCCAAGCCCATGCTTGAGGTCACCGGCGCGTCGGAGCTTAACGGCGCAACACCAATCAACGACTGCCATGTCAATGCCTTTTTCATGAAGGAGGGCAAGGAATGGGGTCAGGCACGGATGGGTATCTACGGCGATTATGAGACCGTTGTCAAAAAGGTCGAAAAGGCGGGAGGCATTACCTTCCTTGACCACACGGGCGAATATGTCGGCTGTGAAAACGACCCCGAAAGAGCCGACGAGCCTTACTATGCCAATAAGTTCGCAAACATTTTCCTCAAATATCCGTCATGCGTCGGTATGGATGTAAACAGCGGCAAAAACAACCGTACAAAATACGATTACATTCTTTGGGACAATACCCTCAAGCTCACGCTTCCCTACGGCAGAAATGTTTTCTGCTTCTGCTTCTCGGACGGTCATCACCTTGATGAATATGAGCGCGGATTTACTTATATGTGCATGCCCGAGCTTACAAATGAGGCTCTGCGTACCTGCATGGAAACAGGCGCATTCTTCTCCTGCTCTCATTTTGACAGAGCTGACCTCGGCGATGATTTCGACGGTACCGGCAGCGATGTTCCGTTTGTATCGTATCTCAACGTAAATAACGATACCGATACAGTATCGTTTAAGGCTCAGAATTACGATACGGTCCGCTGGTATTCCGACGGCAAACTTATCGCTGAGGGCAGTGATATAACCTCGCTCGACCTGAACAAATACGAAGATGAAATCGGACTTTATGTCCGCTTTACACTCACAGGACCCGGCGGCGTACTCTATTCACAGGCGTTTCCCGTCAGTGCCGAGGGTGAGGAGGTTGAACAGCCTGTTGTTGTGCCTGTTCACGATTTGCCGAAATTCTTCCGCATCTGTGCTGATTTCCTCAATATTCTGATTGGCTGGACACCTCCGGTACTCCTTATCAGAAGACTCCTCTGGGGTTACCTCTGGTGGCTGTAATAACATATTCCGAAATGGCGGCAGGCTGAATAATATGAAACAAAAAATGACTTTCGGTTTTCCGAAAGTCATTTTTGTCTGTCCTGATAAGCGGCGAGAATAATTATTAAATGTATTTCGCAGCGGTTTATTTCGTTTCGATATAAAGGATTATTTCAGCCTTAGGAGCTTCGTTAATATTAACCGTTACGCCGTCTGACATAAGCTCGGCTCCGCTGTAAACCGTTCTGATATCCTGACTGTCATAGTCGCGCAGCTCGTAATTCTTATCGGGTGAAAGTCCGTTCAGAACAAGCTTAAAACTGTTTTCCTTTACGTTTTCGCGTCTGTATATTATCGCCGCGCCCTCTGTTTCATCACCGAACTGTACGGCGTGGAATTTTTCAGTGTCAAGTCCGCCGTAGTAAACGGGGAAATAGTTCTGATTGGCGAATTTTCTGATTGTTTCATATCCGGGACGCTGTGAACAGGCGGTGATAAGCGAGCGGTCGGCGTATTCAGAATAAAGATTTATGCCTGTGCCGGTAAGCGGAAGCCAGAACGAAATGCCGTAGGTTGCGCATTGTGTGGCTTCAAGGGAATCGGGATGAACCGCGCCTGTTGAATCGCAGCAGTTATAGTCGGTACGCCACAGCGGAATACTTCTTCTTGACATCTCAATATCAAGTCTTCTGCCGCCCGAAGCGCAGTTGTCGATTATCAGACCGGGGTTGACCTCAAGCAGCTTGTCAAGGTAGCGGTAGAGATTTGTAACATAATGGTTCTCGGTTATGCCTGTTCTGCCATCATACCATTCCTTGTCGGCATTCTGCCACATGGGAAGGGGAGTGAAGTTGAAATCCTGGCGGTAAAGTCCTACGCCGTTATCTTTTATTGAATTTGCCACAACATTTCCGAGATATTCACAGGCGCCGTCTTCGGCAAGGTTGACCATGTTTGTGCTGTCACTTTCCTTAATCAGCCAGTGTTCATGCTTCATGCATTCGTTATAGACTGCGGTATTTTCACAGCACCGTTCGGGTTCGTACCAGAGAAGAAATTTCATGCCGCGTGCTTTAGCCGCATCTGATACAGGCGAAAGTCCGTTCGGAAAACGCTCTTCGTTGGGAGTCCAGTTTCCTACTCCGTCGTACCAGCCTTCGTTATACTTATACCAGCCGGCATCCATCCACAGAAAATCGGAAGCTTCGCAGGCTTCTTCGCTCATGGAATTGATAAAATCCACGAACTGGTCAGCGGTTCTTGTGTCAAATTCGCCCGCAATAACTGTGCAGGTAACGGGGAATGCGCTCTCGGTATATACACAGTCGCTTTCCCATTTTCTGAAGGAATTGAAACCCTTTAACGGATTTTTGCTGTCATAGAAAGTCAGCGAAACAAGAGGTGAGCGGACTTCCTCGCCGCCGTTTAAGTAAGCCTTGAAATATTCCTGCTTTGCCTTAAGATGAACAGCGGAAAGCTTCTGGGAAAGCGTCGCATGCCACTGACCCGTCCAGCTGACAGCGGCAACAACACCGCCGTTCTTACCGCATATGTTGAAGTACGGCAGAAATGACATGGTTCTGCCGCCGTTGGCGTTGAAGGTCATCGGCGTGAGGCTGACAAGAGATTTATGAAGCTCAAAATCGTCGGCATCGGTATTGGCACCGTTGCTGTAATAAACCTCGGACCTGCCTGGTTCAATATCGCAGTCAGCGGCGTAGAAATCCTTGATTACGGGTGATTTTTCGCTGCCGTTATTTTTGATGAAAACGGTCCATTCGCAGGCGGCGTTTTCTTCGTAAATTGTAGCCTCGACTGTTGCCGTCAAATCGCTTTTCTTATGCTCCAAGGTTATATATGTTGTTTTGCCGCCGCGGTAAACAGCGCCCTCGGCACTTTCATCACCGACGGAAATATCCCAGTCCTTAAGGTGCCTGCTGAATTTTTTACCGCCTACAGTAAAATCATATGCGGGAGCGGAATCAGTGCAGAGAATATTGTCGTTGAACCACCTGCGGCATTTTTCCTTTTCACTGTTTTTTATTTTCAGCTCTTCGGCAGTAATCGCATCAAAGCTGAAATCTGCAACCGATGTAAGCTCCATAGCGGCTCTGTCAACCGAAAGCTTGAATTTTGAATCATACACCGAAAATGATGAAACGATGTAAAGCAATGCCTGCAGAAAGCAGAAAATCTGTTTGAAATAGAGCATATTAAGTCCTCCTTATTGCTGAGAATATAGTACCAACCGGAAAGCCGCAGCCTGACGGAGCGGTGATTCCTATTTGCCTTATAAATTATATCTCATAGAGGCGAAGCAAATCAAGTGTTTTTAAAATAAATCGGAAAGACCTTGTTCTTGCAGATTGTCGGTATTATCACTCGACCTTACCGACCTTCTGCCAGAGCTTATCTGATTTTTTCACCCATTCATCAAAACCGTCCGGCGTTTCCGGAAATTTCAGATAATGTGACTTCAGACTGATTCCGAGCTTCGCGCCGCTTATTACTCCACCGAGAGTCCTGACGGAAATGTTCTTTTTCACTGCGCCGCCGATAATACCGCCAACGGTTTTCAGAATATCGCCTGCGCCGATTTTTCCGTTATCAAGGAATTTTTCATTGAAAATCAGTTTCTTTGCAAAGCAGTATTCCAGCTCATCATCTGTCGCCTTGATAACCTTCGTCAGAAAAGCCCTTGTGAAGCAGAAGTCCGCGCCCTGCGCACGGTTGTATTCGGTATTGATTCTCCATAATGCCGCTTTATCCGTGCGTCCGTTTTTAAGCGCCGCGTCAAGCACATCTGCTGCGATATCCATCATCACCATGCTGCTTGTAACCCCCTCGCCGCAGTCGGGCTTCGTAAGGCAGGCGGCGTCTCCCGTTACGATAAAGTTGTCGGCAACAAGGGAATACGGCGGTCTTCTGAAAGGGGTTGTACCTTTTTCGGTTCGGACAACCTCGAATTTATCTTCCGTGCAGACTTTATCGAGCCTTTCAATAGTCTTTTCACAGTTTTCAAAGCTTCTGCCCGCGCCTGTACCGATTATTTTTTCACTGCCGTTCATCGAAAAAGGCGCAAACCACGATTTGAAATTGAGCCAGAAGGTATTAATCTGTTCCTTTGTGAATTTCGCATAGCGAAGAACAACATAAAACATATCCTCGTCGGCGAGCTTAAATGTTTCAACACCGTAATTTTCGGGCAGAGCGCATCTTGCGGCTGCAGAAGAGCCCGAACAGTCGATAACTGTTTTCGCGCGGATTTCCTTCTGACCGTCAGCCGCTTCGTATCTAACACCGCAAATCACGCCGTTTTCAAGCAGGAATCCGCTGAATGAGGCAGAATACTCTATTTCCGCTCCTGCACTGAGCGCAAGCTTCACCATAAGCGCAACGTATTCGTGCATATGCAGGCCGACCGTTTCACAGGTTGTTGCAACAGCATATCTGCTTGTCGGTGATGAATAGTGATTGTCTGTGAATTCAAACGCCCATTCTCTGTCGCCCTGCCTGACCTCGGGCATATCGAATTTTCTGAAATCAGAACGTGAAACGTGGAAGATATCCATTCTTGTTCCGAGTTTTTCAGCCGGAAGCCGTTCAAGCATCTTTACCTTGTATCCTTTTTTCGCCATTTTTTGCGCAAAATACGCACCCGAAGTGGCGGCACCGATTATTACTGCATCATAAATCATATATAAAACCTCTTTTATCATGCGATGTATTTCCGACAGAATTGTAGCATAATACTTTACGTTATTCAATGATTACATATCAGATTACAAAACCGAGGTGACTTTTATCATCTCGGTTTTAATTGTATTATTAACGGAACAGATTATTCAGACGGCAGACGGTAACTGTCAGAAACATCGAAACAATCTCAAAGAATCCGAGCTTTCTGAGAATACAGAACGGATGCGCGGTTTTATCAAGTATTCCGTTCTGCAGAACCTTCTGAGTTCCGCTGCCGACGGCGGCCTCACCGTTCATCACCGTAAAGCCTCTTGTCTGATAATTGAGCGGAGTTTTTGTATCCGCGTTATAATAAACCGTAAAGTGAACGCATTTCAGCGATTCCTCGGGAACTTCACCGCTGAATGTTATTTCGGCGCTCTCCCCCGGCTCAAGCTTGACAGGCTTCTTTATATTGAATCTCAAATCAAGCTCGGGACAGTAAACTGCCGTTATTTTCACGCTTCCCTGCTCAAGAACATTTTTAACGGTTATCGAATCCGTATCGCCGTCAAGCATTCCCGGCGTTGCGGAATTCAGTTCAAAGGCGATTGTTTCACAGGGATTGTCGGAGTAAAGGAACTGCGGATATTCAGGGACGGAATAAACATCGGTTATTCTGACGGTCAGCAGCAATGTAATTGCAAGCTTTCATGTGCAATAGCTGAACCATGTCCATCCGTGGAAGTTGTGCTCCGCGAACCATGTGTTATCGGGAAGATAGCAGGTTGA
>JAZUDP010000186.1:0-6306 GCA_045639705.1 Acutalibacteraceae bacterium | reverse complement strand
GCTTAATATAATATTTTTCGTTTATTACTCCTTAACCGTTAAAAGACTCAAGGCTTTCCTGCAGATTTTCCCACAGATTATATAAATCCTCAAGCTCACCGTTTTTCTGCTGCAGGCTGGCCGTAAGCTCAATAATAAGCTCGTAATCCGACTGCGTTTCGGGCAGATTCAGTCTGTTCTGAATATCCTCAAGCTCCGTCTCAAGAGCTGCAATGCTTTCTTCTGTACGGATAAGCTGCGTTTTAAGCTTGCGCAGCTCGGACGCCTGTTCCTTTTTCAGCTTGTAATCATTTACCTTTTTAACAGGCTGCGCGGATTTTTCCGCCTCTTTTTCAGGTGTAAAGGACGCGGATTTGCGTTCAAGATAGTAATCGTAATTGCCGAGATATTCGGTCAGACCGTTTTCACTCAGCTCAAGAATGCGGGTGCTTAATTTATTGATGAAATATCGGTCATGCGAAACAATCAGCATTGTTCCCGTGTACTCAAGCAAAGTGTTTTCAAGCTCTTCACGCGAGAAAGCGTCAAGGTGGTTTGTCGGTTCGTCAAGCAGAAGAAGATTATGACCGCCGAGCATCAGCTTAAGCAGAGCGATTCTCGCTCTTTCGCCGCCGCTCAGCTCAGAAAGCTGCTTGAATACCTCGTCGCCCTTGAAAAGGAATGCCGCAAGCGAGCTTCTGATTTCTGTCTGCGACATTCTCGGATAAGCCGTCCATATCTCGTCGATTGCTGTTTTATTAAGGTCAAGCTTTGCCTGCACCTGGTCAAAATAGCCCTTGAAAACATTTTCGCCGAAGCTGTAATTTCCGTCATCGGCACGGTATTCACCCATAAGGGTTTTAAGAAGCGTTGTCTTTCCGCAGCCGTTGTCGCCGAGAAGAAATACTCTCTCTCCCCTTTTGACAAGCATTTTAAGGTTTGAAAAAATCTGTTTGCTTCCGAAGCTTTTGGAAAGTCCGTCAACCATGATAACATCGTTGCCGCTGACAGCCTTCGGCTCAAAGCTTACACGAATGCGTTCAACTCTGCTGTCGGGAACAACAAGCTGCTCTTTAATACGTTCAATCTGCTTGAGCTTGCTTTCGGCGGTACGGATATTCTTTTCTCTGTTCCACTGTCTCTGCTGTGCAACAACACCCTCAAGGCGCTGAATTTCACGCATATCATTGTCGTATTTATCCTCAATTGCTTTCTGCTCGGCTTTCTTTTTGACAAGAAATTCCGAGTAATTGCCCTTGTAGCATCTGACCTTTCTGTTTTCAAGCTCAACTGTTTTATCCGTAATTTTATCAAGAAAATAACGGTCATGAGAAATTACAAAAACAGCACCGTTATAGTTTTTAAGAAAAGCTTCAAGCCATTCTACGCTTTTTATATCGAGGTGATTAGTCGGCTCGTCAAGAAGAAGCAGATTGCAGGGTGAAAGCAGAAGCTTCGCAAGTGCAACCTTGGAGCGCTGTCCGCCGCTCAGCTTGTCTGTTGTAAGGCTGAAATCATCCTCAGTGAAGCCGAGACCCAGAAGCGCGCTGCGGGTACGGCTTTTATATGTAAGACCGCCCTCGTTGTTGTATTTAAGTGTCAGCTCGTCCTGAATTCTGATGTTTTCCTCAAGATTGCCGATACTGTTTGAAAGCTTTGCGTTGACCTCGGCAAGCTGAATTTCAAGCTCACGCAGATAATCGAACACGCTTACAAGCTCCTCGTAAAGCGTTCTGCCCTTCTGTGAACAGGTGTGCTGCTCCATATAACCTACGGTTACATCCTTTGACTTTATAACAGCGCCCTCGGTCGGTTCAAGCTCTCCTCTTATCATGCGGAAAAGGGTCGTCTTGCCGACTCCGTTTGAGCCGATAAAGCCAACCTTTTCTTTTTCCTGTATATCAAAATTTACATTGGAGAACAGCTCGCGCTCACCGAAGGAAAAGCCGAGGTTCTGAAAATTAAGAATAACCATAATATACCTCAATATTCAAGCTGTGGTTATTTTACTACAAAAAGAAGAATTTAGCAAGATATAAAATACAACGGATTACTGAGGCCGCCTCATTCAGATGCAGAAAACGTTTTTTCACTCCGAAGCAAAGGCTATACGCGGGAGGGCAAAAGAACGGCAGAAAAGTAATACCGTTTACTTGAATTAATAAAAAAGCAATTCAAAGATTTCAGACAGATTATCCGTTATCTCAGAATTGCTTAATAATTATATTTGATTTTTACTTTTCGGTCTGCGCTGAATGCAGCAGCGTCAGATTATTACTCATCCATTTCCCAGTTATGCCATACGCCCTGAACATCATCGTTATCATCGAACATGTCAAGCATCTTTTCCATGTTCTTGATATCGTCCTCGTTTGTAAGCTTTGTGTATGTTGAGGGAACATATTCAACATCGGCTGAAAGGAACTTGTAGCCCTTTTCGGAAAGGTCGTCACGAACGCCGGAGAGGTCATTGGGTTCAGTGCGGATTTCGAAGATACCCTCCTCGTCGGAGATAAAGTCGGAAGCACCTGCCTCAAGAGCGTCCTCCATGAGTTTCTCTTCGTCAACATCCTCAGCCTCTATTGTGATAACACCGTAACGTGTGAACATAAACGAAACGCAGCCGCTCTGTCCCATGTTTCCACCGTATTTATCAAAATAATGACGGACATCGCCTGCGGTACGGTTGCGGTTATCGGTAAGAGTTTCAACGATAACAGCGATGCCTGACGGGCCGTAGCCTTCGTATACGATTTCTTCGTAATTGTCAGCGTTGCCTTCGCCGGCAGCCTTTTTGATAATACGCTCGATATTGTCGTTGGGAACATTGTTTGCCTTAGCCTTGGCAATAACATCCTTAAGCTTTGTATTAACCGAGGGATCTGCGCCGCCCTGCTTAACGGCAACGGAAATCTCACGGCCTATTTTGGTAAATACCTTTGCGCGTGCGCCGTCGGTTTTTTCCTTCTTGCGCTTGATTGTACTCCATTTTGAATGACCTGACATAAAATCACCATTTCCAAATAAATTTTAACTTTGAAATTATATAATGAATTAAGAATTTTGTCAATAGATATTATCCGAAATCAGATTTCACCGGAGCTTATCAAAGCATAAAGCTCCTTTACTCTGTCAAGCTCACCGTTCAGATAAAGATAACCGAACAGAGCCTCGAAACCTGTCGCCATATGATAATCGGACTGGCTTGCGTTTTTCGGCAGATGACCCGATTTCGCATTGCGTCCGCGCTTGAAAACGGCGGTTTCCTTTTCGGTAAGAACAGGCATAAGCTTTTCGGCAAACTGAGCCTGAGCCGAAGCTTTGACCTTTTTAACCGCAAGATTGTGAAGGTCGTTGGCGGGACGGTTGGCGTCGCAGATAATATCCTCTCTTACAAGAAGGTCAAAAACAGTATCGCCGATAAAAGCAAGAGTCAGCGGACTGAGCTGATTAATATTTACATTTTTTTCTTCTAAAAATCTGTTCATATCGTTTTACGGCACAAAGTCAAACTCAAGGTCATAGATTTCAACAGTGTCGCCTTCCTGTATACCCTTTTCGATTAATGCGTCAATAATGCCCGATGACTGAAGAACTCTCTGAAAATACTGAAGGGATTCATAGTCGTCAAGGTCGGTGCGCTGAAGAATTTTAAGAAGCCATTCAGCCTCGACGGAGTAAATGTCATCCTCAACGGTAATAGTGAACTTGCCGTCCTTGTTCTGTTCAAAGAATTCAGCGGGAATTTCTTCCTTTTCGTATCTCTTTATCGGCGGAAGCGTTGCAAGCTTCGCGGCTACGGCATTCACTATCTCCTGAGTACCCTCAACTATGGGAGCGCACATTGTAAAATACTGATATCCGCGCTCAGTGAAGTATTTCTCAAGTCTCTCAAGCTGCTCGTCGGTCGCGAGGTCAATCTTGTTGCCTACGACAATCTGCGGAAGCTCCGCCATATCGGGATTGAATCTGACAAGCTCCTCGTTTATCTTGTTGAAGTCGTCAATCGGGTCTCTGCCCTCGCTGCCTGCGGCATCAAGAATGTGAACAAGCAGACGGCAGCGCTCAACATGACGCAGGAACTGATGTCCGAGACCTACACCTTCGCTCGCGCCCTCGATAAGTCCGGGAATATCAGCCATAACAAAGGAATTGCCCTCGCCCATCGTAACAACGCCAAGAACGGGAGTAAGCGTTGTGAAATGATAATCGGCAATTATCGGCTTTGCTTCGCTGACAACGGAAATAAGCGTAGATTTTCCGACATTCGGGAAGCCTAAAAGACCGACATCGGCAAGAAGCTTCAGCTCAAGAGTGACCTCCCACTCCTCGCCGGGTGTTCCGGGCTTCGCAAAACGGGGAGTCTGCCTTGTAGGTGTGGAAAAGTGAGAATTTCCCCATCCGCCTCTGCCGCCCTTTGCGGCAATAAACTCATCGTTGTCAGACATATCGGCCATGACCTTGCCGCTCTGAACCTCGCGGATTACCGTGCCGCGCGGAACCTCTATAACAAGGTCTTCGCCGTATCTGCCGTTCTTGTGACCGGACTGACCGGGATTTCCGTTCTGAGCCTTATATTTTCTTTTATAGCGGAAATCGGCAAGCGTAGCGAGATTATCGTTTACTTTAAAAACGATGTTTCCTCCCCTGCCGCCGTCGCCGCCGTCGGGACCGCCCGCAGCAACATATTTTTCGCGTCTGAACGCAACTGCACCGTTGCCGCCGTCGCCCGCCTTGATTTTAATTCTGGCTATGTCAACAAACATAGTACTTTACCTCTGATAAATTATAATTCAGCTCTTGCTGCCTTGATATTTGCAACAAACTGCTTTGCTGTTTCCGTAATCTTCTTATAGTCGCCTGTCTTTGCGCCTGCTGTAAGCGATGAGCCTGCGCCGACTGCAACTGCGCCCGCCTTAATCCATTCGCCGACATTGTTTACATCAACGCCGCCCGTGGGCATCATCTTTGCGTAAGGAATGGGTCCGCGGATATCCTTGATAATCTTGGGTCCGAACAGGTCGCCGGGGAATACCTTAAGAATGTCGGCACCGTTTTCCATAGCGAGAACACCCTCGCGTACTGTCATGATACCGGGCATCATTGCAACTCTGTAGCGGTTGCACATCTTAAGAGTTTCAAGGTCAAGATAAGGGCTTACGATGTACTGCGCACCGCTGAGCATGGCGATTCTTGCGGTTGCGGCATCCATAACCGTACCTGCGCCGAGAATAATATCGTTCTCGTCGTACTTCTTTGCAAGCTCTTCAATAACTCTGTCGGCGTGAGGAACCGTAAAGGTAAGCTCGATAGCGGCAACGCCGCCCTCCATGCATGCGTCAACAATTCTTTCCGCCTTGTCTGTGCTTTCCGCACGGACAACAGCAACAATACCGCAGTCCTGTATTCTGGTTAAAATTCTTTCTTTATCCATAACTATCAATCCTTTCTTTATCTCTGAACTCTTGCGCCCGCGCCGCCGACAAGTCTTTCAACCTCTGCCTTGCTTGCCATGGAGGTGTCGCCGGGTGTGGTCATAGCAAGTGCGCCGTGTGCAACGCCGTAGTTAACCGCTGTCTGTGCGTCTTCGAATGTCATCAGACCGTAGACAAGACCCGAAGCGAAGCTGTCGCCGCCGCCTACACGGTCATAAATCTCAAGTCCGGGGAATTCAAGTCCCTTATATATTTTGCCGTCAGCCCAGCAGATGGCGCTCCAGTCGTTGACGGTAGCGGTTTTAACTGTTCTGAGAGTTGTTGCAATTACCTTGAAGTTGGGATATACCTTAACGGCATTCTCAATCATCTTGAAATATCCGTCGATGTTAAGCTCCTTGAGGTCGGCGTCGTTGCCCTCAACCTCAAGACCGAGACAGGCTGTGAAATCCTCCTCGTTGCCAATCATAACGTCGATATACTTTGCGATTTCCTTGTTGACCTCCTGAGCCTTTGCCTGACCGCCGATATCCTTCCAGAGCGAAGGACGGTAGTTAAGGTCATAGGAAACGATTGTGCCGTATTTCTTGGCAGCCTTTACCGCTTCAATAACAACCTCAGCCGTTGTGTCGGAAAGAGCTGCGAAAATACCGCCTGTATGAAGCCAGCGCACACCGAGAGTACCGAAGATGTAATCCCAGTCGATATCGCCCGCCTTAAGCTGTGAAGCGGCCGTGTTGCCTCTGTCCGAGCAGCCGACAGCGCCGCGGATGCCGAAGCCTTTTTCGGTAAAGTTAAGACCGTTGCGGACAGTTCTGCCGATTCCGTCATATTTAACCCACTTGATAAGCGAGGTGTCAACTCCGCCCTGAAGCATGAAATCCTCAACAAG
>JAZUDP010000185.1:0-7506 GCA_045639705.1 Acutalibacteraceae bacterium | reverse complement strand
GGATAATTTCCCCGAATACTGCATCAAACCCGCATCCGAATACGCCAGTATGCGCGATGCGGGTTTTGTTTGTCTTCGAAAAAATTCTCTCGTCAAAAACTGCTTCGCACCTTAAAATGATGAATTTTGCCCGATTTGTGTTCTTTTGCGACGAAATCATACTGGCGTATGGCGAGGAACAAAAGGGCACAAGGCGGGTAAAAGGCGCATTTTAAGGAAAAGCAGCCTTGCAAGTCTGCGCCGTTAGCGGCAGTCCTTGCTGTTTGTATCAGAATTTTAAATCAACGTAAATTCCGAAATGATCGGAAAGATATTCTCCGTTTATCTGATCGTCGATGACATGATAAACAAGCGGCTTAACATCCTTTGAAACAAAGACAAAATCAATCAGCTTTGCTTTTGCGCCGTAATCATGGTATGTGCCGTTATCGTCGGTAACCGGCGCAAGCAGTCGTGAATCATTGAGCAGCTCAGTTGCCCCGGCATACATTGCCGACTCAATATCATCGTTGAAATCACCGGTCAGAACTATCGGATATCTGCCCTCAAACGCCTTAATCTTTTCGAGCAGAACCTTCATCTGATTCTCACGGGCCTCGCTGCTGATATGGTCAAGGTGCGTATTGAAATGAACATAGCATTCACCCGTTGCCCTGTTTCTCAGCATTGCCCATGTGCAGATGCGGACATTCTGTGAGCCCCAGTCCTTCGAGCCTGCTTTTTCGGGCGTTTTTGAAAGCCAGAATGTGTCGGAAGCGACAACCTCGTACTTATCCTTACGGTAGAAAATCGGGCTGAATTCACCGAGATTTTTGCCGTTTGTTCTTGAAACGCCTACATAACCGTAATCCTCAAGGTTCTTTATCAGATAGGACATCCAGCGGTAATTGGCCTCCTGAAAGCCCATTGAATCCGCGCCGATTTCCTCAAGCTGAGCCGCAACAAGCGGAGCGCGGTACTGAATCGAGGTCTTGCCGAAGCCTGTACAGCGGAGATTGAATGAAACAACTCTCACATCTGCGCCCGCCGCCATCGGGTCAACGGGATTCGCAGCTGCGGGTGCGGCGAAAATACCGGTGAAGAACAGCGTAACCGCCATAAAAATTTTCGTCAGCGACTTGTATAAAAACGCAAGCATAAAATTCACCTCTTAAGCAGCCGTTATTTATCAAAGACAAACCGGAGTTCTGTCGTCACGCCCCTCATTAAGCTGCGGGAAATATGAAGCAAAGCGGTATTCGGGCTCGCAGTCAAATTCAAGCTTAATAATAGGAACATTGAGAAGCGGGTCGGGATTTTCTTCGGGGAGATTTTCGAGTACGATTCTGTCGCCCTTCATATAGAAGTCAATCGGCGTACCGTCCATGAAAGAAACCTTTGCCGGCTTTGTCATGAAGCCGCCGAGATACATTGTTCCCTTCCACGGCGCCCAGATTCTGTTCCACATATAAACCGTGTTGCCTTTTGTTGTTGAACGCGAAACGCCGTTTCCCTGATTTGTGTTGCCGCCCGTCTTTTTCAGCGTGCCGTAAACGGCCTCGCCGTTAACCTTAAGCCATTCGCCTGTTTTTCTGAGCGGTTCAAGCGCTTCCTCGGGAACGGAGCCGTCGGGTGCGGGACCGATATTCAGCAGAAGATTTCCGCCGCGTTCGCAGCAGTTCTGGAGCATGCGGAGAATTTCCTGCGGAGAATGGCTGTAGGGTGCAGCCTGCTTTGAATCTATGTAGCCCCAGCTGATGCCGTTAAAGGTCATGCATGCCTCCCAGTCGCGCTCAACGGGCTTGATTTCTCCCTCGGGAGTGCCGAAATCCTCGGGCAGACGGCTGCGGTCATTGATGATGATATCGGGCTGAAGCGAACGCAGGAACTGATTGCGTTCAAGAGAGTCCCAGCCTTCCCATGACTCCATCGGATAAGGCATATCGTACCACAGAATATCAATCTTGCCGTAGTTTGTAAGAAGCTCCTCGTTGAGGTCGCGGATATATTTTGTAAAACGGCGGCGTGCCTCGGTGTCGTAGGCGCAGATACCGCTGTCGGGATGATGCCACTCCATAAGAGTTGAATAAAAGCCTATTTTAAGGTCGAATTCGCGGCATGCGTCAACAAATTCACGCACGATATCTCTGTGCGGACCGTAGTTCACGGAGTTGAACGGGCAGACCTTTGAATCCCACAGGCAGAAGCCCTCATGGTGTCTTGTTGTAAGAACAACGTACTTCATGCCCGCTTCCTTTGCAAGCTTTACCCACTCGCGGCAGCAGCCCTCTTTGGGAGCAAAGGTTTCGGCAAACTGCTCATATTCCTCGGGCGGAATATTTTCGCACGCCTGCGCCCACTCGTTTCTGCCTATCTGAGAAAAAAGTCCGTAATGAATAAACATTCCGAATTTTGCCTCGCGCCACCAGCCCATTCGTCTGTCGCGCGTATCGTCAAGATATTTGATATATTCAGGTTTTGAAAGCATAAAAAAACTCCTTTCTGTTATTATAAAAAGATTAACACATTGCAAAGTTCAAAGTCAACCCTTATATTGACAAAGAAGAGGTTTGAGTATAAAATTAAAATAACAACTCTGTCGGAGGTTTTGCTATGAAAAACATCATCGTCGCAGGTGCCGGTCACGGCGGACTGATTGCCGCCGCAAAGCTTGCCGAAAAAGGCTACAATGTTACCGTATATGAAAAAAACACCCGTGAAGAGCTTGGTCATGACTGGGAGGACAGATTCACCTTTTCCCTGCTTGAAGAGCTTATCGGGATTTCCGAATACGATTTTCCCGACGGCTGCTGGCGTTACAGAGGAGACTGCGCCTTCGTAAGCCCTGCCAAGCGCAAAAAGGTTATCATAAACTACACTCAGGAAAACAGACAGAGAATAATGTGGCGCAAGCCTCTTATCAATATGCTTATCGACAACGCCATGAAATACGGCGTAAGATTTAAATTTTCAACGGAAATCACCGCCCCGATTGTTGAGAAAAACCGTGTCACGGGCATAAAAACCGTCCGCGGCGATGTAAAGGGCGACCTGATTATTGATGCGGCGGGCATATTCTCCCCTCTGCGCCGCAATCTGCCCGAAAGCATGGGCATTGAAAAGGAACCCAAAAACGGCGACTGCTTCTATGCTCACCGCGCCTATTACAACAGACTTGATATTTACGAGGCACCCGATGTCCCGTTCGAGGTTTATATGTATCATGTCGGCGAGCAGGGACTGTCATGGTGCTGTACAAACAGGGACAGCGTTGATATTCTTATCGGACGGATTTATAAGCTTACGGACGAAAAAGTAAAAGAGCAGACGGAAATTTTCAGAGAAGAGCATGCGTGGATGGGTGACAGAATCGTTCACGGCGGCAGTTACGGTATTATCCCCGTACGCCGTCCGCTGACGCTCATGGTTGCCGACGGATACGCCGCTGTAGGCGACAGCGCATTCATGACAACGCCCATGAACGGCATGGGAATTGACCTTTCCATGCTCGCGGGCAATCTGCTTGCTCAGAACATCATAAAAAACAACAGCTCCGAGGCAAAAACGCTCTGGGAATTCAACCGCGATTTTCACAGGCTTTACGGCGGCGACACAGCCAAGAATGAGGGTCTGAAAAACGCCATTCTTTCGCTTCCGTCCGAGGGCGTGGATTTCCTTTTTGAAAACGATGTAATTCAGTCCTCCGACCTTGCGGGCGCCGGGAAGAACATGGATTTTAAGGTTCTGCTCGGCAAATTCACACGCGGCATGAGAAATCCGCCCCACTTCTTTGCTCTTATAAACGGACTTATCAAGGGCAGCAAGGCGTCAAAGCTTTACAAAAATGCACCTGAAAGCTATAACCTTAAGGAAATAAAAAAGTGGAGCAATAAAATTGCCGCGCTTGACATAAAACTGTAAGCCATGAAGAAAAAACTGACAGCTGAAGAAATCCGTAAAGCGTTTCTGTCAACAGTTCCCGTCATGACGGGCTATCTTGTCCTCGGAATCGGCTTCGGCATTATTCTCAAAACAAACGGCTACGGCGTACTGTGGGCGCTTGCCATGAGCGTGTTTATTTACGCAGGCTCAATGCAGTTTGTCGCCGTCAATCTGCTTACGGGCGGCGCGTCGCTGCTGACTGTTGCGCTGACAACGTTAATGGTAAACGCACGTCACCTTTTCTACGGCATTTCAATGATTGACAAATACCGCGGAGCAGGCGCAAAAAAGCCGTATCTCATTTTCGCTCTGACCGATGAAACCTACTCCCTTGTCTGCAATGACGGAGCGCATAAAAACATCAGCGACAGGCACGGCTATTATTTCCTTGTTTCGCTGTTTGACCAGATTTACTGGGTAACGGGCTGCGTTCTCGGCTCGCTTCTGGGGTCTGTCATTCCGTTCAGCACCGAGGGCATTGATTTCGCTCTGACGGCGCTTTTCGTTACCGTGTTCGTTGAGCAGTGGCTTGACAGCAAACGGCATTCTCCCGCGCTTATCGGCGTCGGAGCGTCCGTACTGTGTCTGCTGATTTTCGGCAGGGACAGCTTCCTTATCCCTGCGATGATTATAATCACGGTTCTGCTGATTATAATCAGAAAAAAGGAGGTAAGCACAGATGCCTGACCTCCGTTATTCCGCAATTGCGGTTGCCGTTATTGCGCTTGTCACAATCGCGCTCAGATTTGCGCCGTTTCTGATTTTTAACGGAAAACGCAAAACGCCCGAAATAATAACCTATCTCGGCAGGGTTCTTCCGTATGCCATAATGGGTATGCTTGTTGTTTTCTGCCTCAAGGGCGTGGCGCCTCTCAGCTATCCATACGGCCTGCCCGAGCTTATCTCATGTACGGTTGTGGTTGTTCTTCATGTATGGAAAAGAAACACGCTGCTGAGCATTATCGGCGGAACAGCATGCTATATGATTCTTATACAACTTATATTCTAAAAGGGGCTGCCGCATTAGGCACAGTCCCGTAGGGCAACTTTTTAATATGTAATTGGTGCAGTCGGATGGCTGCACCTTTTCTTTTAAGCAATCAGCTTCATTTTATCGGGATTATTCCTGATTTCTTCTGTTAATGCTTCTATTTCTGCTTCTGTCGGTATATCAATCATACCAATCGCCGTGAAATAAACATCAACCTTAACCCGCTTTTTGCCGTCAATCTTTTCACTTTTGTGAACATCAATTCGTTCAATCAGCATATTCAATATTTCAGGCGTCAAAGTTCTGCATTCAGAAAACGCTCGTAATCCTTTTAAAAGCATACGCATATCAACTTTCTTCTGTTCAGAGCTTTCAAGAAGATTTGTTTTTTTCTCAATATCTTCTTTTAACTCTTTCTGCTCCGCTTCGTAATCAGCCGTCATTTTCATAAAGCGTTCATCTGATATAACATTCGCCATATTTGATTCAAACAGTTTTTCTATGGCTTTGTCAATTTCAATGATGCGCTTTTGATTTCGTTCAATATCAAGCTTCATATTTTTTACATCTGCATGAAGTGTTTCATTCTGCTTCATTTTTGCAAGAAAAAGAAATACTGATTGATAACAATTTACAAAATCGGAAAGACTGCTTATTGCTTCAAGAACTATCTGCTCAAGAACTATATTTCTGATATAGTGAACAGAGCATACTTTGCTGTTTGCCTTGTAACTTGAACATCTGAAATATTCGCCGTTGCTTTTAAGATTTTTGTGAGCACAGAAAACTAACTTCTGTCTGCAGTCGGCACAGTAAACCAAGCCTGAAAATATACTTGTCTTGCTCGATGCGGTGGGTCTTCTTCTGTTTTCACGCAGCTTCTGTACCCGCTCCCATATATCCTCGGAAATAATAGCTTCATGCGTATTAGGAATAATCTGCTGATTTTCTTCACCGTTGTAAACAATTTGATGAATTTTGTAGCTCACGGTAGTTGTTTTGTAATTAACGGTACATCCTGTATATACACGGTTTTCAAGAATGTTGATTACAGTTTTATAACTCCATTGATACGGATTTTCAGGAGCTTTATGAGTTGCTGACCGTCCGTTCATAATGAAATAAGCGGTTGGAACAAGTATTCCCTCTGCCGTAAGCTGATTTGCAATTTTTGACGGACCTTTACCCTCAAGGCATAATTTATATATCCTTTTTACAATTTCTGCGGCAGGCTCATCAATAATCCACTTGTCAGAATTGTTCGGATCTTTCATATATCCATACGGAACAGATGTTCCGATTCTTTTGCCGCTGTCAGCTTTCATTTTCTGAACTGCTCGGATTTTCTTGCTTGTCTGTGCGGCATACCATTCGTTAAAGATGTTGTGGAACGGCATCATTTCCGCACCGCTGCTTTGCGTGGAATCCACATTTTCCTGTATAGCAATAAATCTTACTCCGAGGGTCGGGTATTTCAGTTCAAGATATTGACCAACCTCAAGATAGTTTCTTCCGAATCGTGATAAATCCTTTACGATTACGGTAGAAACTTCTCCGTTTTCAATCATAGCTTCCATACTCTGAAAACCGGGTCTGTTAAAGGTTGTACCGCTGATTCCGTCATCGACAAAGAACTGAGGATGAAGATACCCGTGTTTTTTAGCATAATCCATAAGAATCTCCTTTTGATTGGAGATACTGTTGCTCTCACTGTCAAGACCGTCATCGTGTGAAAATCTGCAATAGAGAGCTGTTATTTTTATATTCTGTCCTGCGTTTGCTGCAGTTGTCATAATACTTTACTCCTTTCAGACAACCGGACATAAAGGCAATGCCATTTTACAATGTCCGATTGTCTTATTCAAATGTGCGAAATTAAATGATATTCTCTGACCTTAATAATTCCATGAACTGCTGTAAAACAGTCTGCGTTCCGTTTTTGTTGAAATGAGTAGTAACCTCATAGGTTACACCCGAAGCCTTTATTTCAAAACAGTTGCTTTCGTTTTCAAAGCACGGAACAAATTTTGAGATATTAATATTTTCAGCCATTCAATCACCTCGCATCCTTATCGCGTTTGCGGATAAGGTATTTTGAATAGTAATCGCAGGCTTTGAGGAAGAAATCTTCCGCTTCCTTGTTTGAAACATCAGAAGAGATATATTTTTCAAATTTTTCCGCAGAGAGCTTGAATACAGGCTTCTGATTCGGCTTGTCGGAGGATAACATTTCCTCCATCTTTTCGCCTGTCAGCGTACCTGCAATAAAATCCTTGTGCATGTGATTCGCCTGTGCGTATGACGGCTTATGGTCTGTTTCTTCCATAATTCCCATAAGCTCATACTGAGTGTCTTCGTCGAGATATGAGAGTTCAACACCTACCGAAAAAGCAATTTCGTTTTTATCCATAAGGTCAAGCATCTCGGGAATGAGATTTGTCAGGTGGATATATCGCTGTAGTGTCGCTCTTCTTTCACCTGATTCCGATGCAATTTCTTCATCGGTTCTCGACCTTGTCTCATTTTGAGATGAAGTTAAATGCGTTCTGTTGCCCTGATGTTTCATAGCCGCATATTTCAGCTTGTAGGCAAAT
>JAZUDP010000184.1:0-12318 GCA_045639705.1 Acutalibacteraceae bacterium | reverse complement strand
CGCAGATTGAGCTTGCCATGCCGACGGCAATACCTGTTGTCGGATTGGTGAGAATCGTCGGGAAACGGACGGGCAGGAGGGTAGGCTCCTTCATCGTGTTGTCGTAGTTATCGACAAAATCAACCGTGTCCTTGTCTATGTCGGCGAAAAGCTCGGCACATACAGGCGCAAGCTTTGCCTCTGTGTATCGGGGTGCCGCCCACTGCATATCGCGTGAATACGCTTTGCCGAAGTTACCCTTTGAATCAACAAACGGATGAAGCAGAGCCTCATAGCCGCGTGAAAGACGCACCATCGTATCGTAAATCGCGGCATCGCCGTGAGGATTGAGCTTCATTGTCTGACCGACGATGTTCGCAGACTTGGTTCGCGCGCCCGTCAGAAGACCCATTTTATACATTGTATAAAGAAGCTTTCTGTGAGAGGGCTTGAAGCCGTCGATTTCGGGAATAGCTCGGGAAAGAATGACACTCATTGCGTAGGGCATGAAGTTTGTTTCAAGCATTTCCGTGATATTCTGCGGCATTACAAGACCTGCGCCGAGGATATGAGTATTGGCGTCCATAACCTCGTCAGGTTTTTCGATTTTCTTTTTCTTAGCCATACCGTATCACCTCAGCTCAAATCAAGCATATCAATGTAAAGATGTCCCGTTTCGGCGATATGCTCCTTACGGCCTGCAAGGTCGTCGCCTAAAAGCATGTCGAATACAGCTGCGGTTTTCTCCGCATCCTCGGGGCGGATTTCGATAAGTCTTCTTGTCTTCGGGTTCATTGTTGTCATCCACATCATTTCGGCTTCGTTTTCACCGAGACCCTTTGACCGCTGAATTGTATATTTCTGCTTGCCGATTTCCTCAAGCGCCTGAGTTTTTTCCTTTTCGGTATAGGCGAACCACACCTGGTCCTTTGTGTTGATTTCATAAAGCGGAGTTTCCGCAACAAACACCTTGCCCTCCTCGATAAGAGTCGGCATAAGGCGGTAAATCATTGTCAGAATAAGAGTTCTTATCTGGAAGCCGTCGACATCGGCATCGGTACAGATAATAACCTTGCTGTAACGGAGCATGTCGAGATTGAATGCGGCAAGACCTTTCATCGACTTTGACTTGACCTCAACGCCGCAGCCGAGAACCTTGACAAGGTCGGTGATGATTTCGCTCTTGAAAATTCTGTCATACTCGCACTTAAGACAGTTGAGTTTCTTGCCTCGGACGGGCATGAGCGCCTGAAATTCGGAATTTCTCGACTGCTTACAGGCGCCGAGAGCGGAATCGCCCTCCACGATGAACAGCTCACGCTCAGAAGCGTCCTTTGCACGGCAGTCAACAAACTCCTGCACACGGTTAGCAAGGTCATTCGCCTTTGAAAGCGTGCTTTTGACAGCCTGTCTTGTGCTTTCGGCCTTAACGCGGCTGCGCATATTGATAAGCACCTGATTGGCGATTTTATCGGCTTCAAGACGGTTTTCGATGAAGTAGATTTCAAGCTGATGCTTGAAGAAATCCGTCATTGCCTCCTGAATGAATTTATTCGTAATTGATTTCTTTGTCTGATTTTCATATGAGGTCTGAGTTGAAAACGAGGAAACAATTATAATGAGGCAGTCATCAATATCCTCAAATTTTATCTTCGGGTCAGATTTTGTATATTTGCCGTTAGCCTTAAGATAAGAATCTATCTGATAGGTAAAAGCGTTCTTGACCGCATTTGCAGGCGCGCCGCCGTGTTCAAGCCAGCTTGAGTTGTGGTAGTATTCCTTAAGCTGAGTTTTGTTTGAGAAGCAGAGCGCGGAATTGATTATAACCTTGTAATCCTTTAAATCCTCTCGGTCACGTCCGACGCGCTCAGCCTTCCATGTCTGAACCGTAGTCATTGCGTCCTCACCCGCAAGCTCCTTTGCGTAATCGGTGATGCCGTCCTGATAACAGTATTCAAAGGTTTCAAACTGTGTTTTCGTAATCTGATTTTTAAGTATGAACTTGACGCCCGCATTGACAATGGCCTGACGCTTGATTATGCTCTGATAATATTCAAGCGGAATATCAATTTCAGTGAAAACCTTGAGGTCGGGACGCCATTTGATGCGAGAACCCGTGTCGCGCTTTGAATACGGTTCCTTTTCCATTTCGCCGTCGATAACGCCCTTTTTGAAATTCAGCTTATAACAGAAGCCGTCGCGGTGAATTTCCGCCTCCATGTATTCGGAGGCAAACTGAGTTGCGCACAGACCGAGACCGTTAAGTCCGAGAGAAAACTCATAGCTGCCGCCGTTGTTTGTGTCGTACTTGCCGCCCGCATAAAGCGTGCAGAAAACAAGGAACCAGTTGTAGTTTTTCTCGTTCTCGTTATAGTCAACGGGAATGCCGCGGCCGAAGTCCTGAACCTCTACGGATTTATCAAGATAGCGTGTGACAATAATCTTGTCGCCGAAGCCTTCGCGGGCCTCGTCAATTGAGTTGGAAAGAATTTCAAAAACGGAATGCTCGCAGCCCTCAAGACCGTCCGAGCCGAAGATAACGGCAGGACGTTTGCGAACCTGGTCGGGTCCCTTAAGTGACTTTATGACATCGTTTCCGTATTTCGTCTTTTTAGGCATAATTACTCTCCCTTATAAATGAGTTACGCAAAGCAATAATATTCTGTACATAAAATACCAAATTATATAATACACTATATATTGTGGATTAGTCAAGTGGTTTTTGATTTTTACGCAGTACCTGCGAATGTTTGCCGTGCGGTAATTATATAATTTATAAAAATCAAAACGGACTCTCATTTTCAGAAAGTCCGTCTGTATCAGTATTCATCGGGGATTGAAGCAATCGCTCCTTTTCGGGTCACGCTTTTTGCGGAAATTTCAATTGCCTTTCCGACATACCGCTTCATTTTTTCAGGTGTAAGCGCTTTCAGCTCAGCACCGTCACGCACAAAGGCTGTCAGCAGAGTGCCGAAAAAGATATCCCCTGCTCCCGTGGTGTCAACAGCTTTTACCCTTTCGGCAGGAAGGGTTCCGCTCCCGCCGCCGACAGAGTAATACACATCGCCCGCGCCGTCGGTAACGGCTATCGCGGTTACGCCGTATTCTCTGATTTTTTCTGTAGCTTTGAGTATATCATCCGTACCGGCAATAAGGTAAGCCTCTTCTCTGGACAGCTTGACTATATCTGCATATTTGAGATTTTCACGCATTGCCGACACTGCATCAGCCTCGCATTTCCACAGAGGCGGACGGTAGTTGGGGTCGTAGGAAACGACGCATCCGTTTTCCTTTGCGGTTTTCAGCGCAAAAAGCGTCGCGGACTTCATCGGTTCATCCGTAAATGACAGCGAACCGAAGTGAAAGATTTTTGACGCGGCTATCTTTTCTGCATCGACCTCTGATTTATCAATAAAAATATCAGCTCCGAAGCCGCGGTAAAAGCTGAAATCACGGTCTCCGTTCTCATCAAGCTTTACAAATGCAAGAGTAGTATTGTGTATTTTGTCGACAATCACGGACCCGGAATCCACACCGCTGTCCGCAAGAGTCTTAAGCAGCTTTTTTCCGAAAATATCATTACCGACCTTGCCGATGAACGCGGTTTTCAGTCCGAATTTTGCACATGCGGCAAGCACGTTCAGCGGAGCGCCGCCTGCCTTGCAGAGATACTTTTCATCGCCGAAGCTGTCAGTGCCGTCCGGCACAAAGTCAATGAGAATTTCGCCGAGAGAAACTATATCAAAAGATTTTTCCATAACAAATCACGCTCCGCTTTTATTATAACCCGACGGGCGCAATTGTCAATCACTGAATTGCCGTGCCTGTCAGCAGATAAAGCGATACCGCAAGAAAAGTAAAATTTCTCCCCGTCTTTACCGCGGTAAAAATTCCGAAAGCAAGCAGAAGCAGCGAAACCGCAAGTCCGGTTATTCTAATAAACTTTTCATTATGCAGAAGATTCGCAAGTATTCTGCCGCCGTCAAGCATGGGTACGGGAAGCAGGTTGAACAATGCAAGAGCAAGGCTGATAATCGCCCATTCCTCTTTTTTTATTAAAAGCAGTACCGCCGCAAGAAGAATATTCACTGCAGGTCCTGCTGCGGCGGTTATTATTTCCTTCTGCGGTGAAAGCAGGCGGCTGCCCGTGACAATTTTCATGCCGAAATACCCGAGTTCAAGTTTTCGCGGCACGCTTCCGAAAATGAGCATCGCCGCAAGATGTCCCGCCTCATGCATTATACAGAGAATGAAGCAGACTGCCGCGCTGTTTCCCGTAAAAAGCAGCAAAAATGCAAGCACCGCCGCAAACCAGAAGCTTATCCCGACGGAGGTGCTTTTTACCGTGAAGGTCATACTCTTCCGTCTTTCACGCCAAGAACGGTGAGCGGGTCGACGGCGTTTCCGTCACGGTGTATTTCAAAATGCAGATGCGGTCCTGTTGCCCATCCCGTTTCACCCACAAGCGCAATAACCTCGCCCGCTCTGATAACATCGCCCTCGCACGCTATCACCTCGGAGCAGTGGCAGTAAAGCGTTTCGCTTCCGTCTGAATGAAGCATAAGCACATAATTTCCGCGTTTTTCACCCGTACCCGTATCCTTTACGACGCCGTTATACGCCGCGACAATTGCAGTTCCCTTGTCAGCGGCAATATCAACACCTGTATGCAGCGCATATGCGCCCGAAATCGGATTTGTGCGGTAGCCGTATTCCGATGAGATTCTGCCGTGAACGGGAACGGTTATTTCACCGCTGTTTCCGAGTTCCGCCATAACGGCAACCGCACCGTCCGTTTTTTTCTCATCGGCTTTTTCCTTCTCCGGTTCGGGTTCGGCGGCGGCAGCCTTTATTCCGATAACATTCTGCGCCGCTCCCATTGCGGAGCTGACAACCTCCCCTGCCGTCATATCAACGGACATTATTTCCTCGTATTCTTTTTTCAGAAGAGCAAAGGTTTCGGGGCTCACCTTGCCCGTAACAACTGCAAGCAATATCAGAAATGCGCAGACAAGAGTCTGAACAAGAACAACACGGTTTCTTTTTTGCCCGGGTTTCTTTTCGGTTTCTTCAATTTCGGAAGTCTTTTTTTCTTCGTCCATAAAAAATCACCTCACATATACTTATGTGAAGTGATTGATTTTTATTCTATTGACATGCTTGCGCAGGCATTCAGCGACAGGTCGGCAGTATTTCCGCTGATGTATTCATAATATCCCTGCGCGCCGACCATCGCGCCGTTATCGCCGCAGTATTTAAGCTCGGGAGCATACAGCTGCCATTTATGCTTTCTGCAGACCGCTTCCATCTCCCTGCGAAGCACAGAGTTTGCCGAAACGCCGCCTGCGAGAACAATTTTATCATAACCAAGCTCAACAGCCGCTTTTTCGGTATTCTTTGTCAGACAGTTTACAACCGCCCTGATATATGAAGCTCCGAGGTCGGGAACGCTGATTTCCTCGCCCTTCTGCTTTGCCTGGTTTATCGTGTTGAGTACCGCGGTTTTAAGTCCCGAAAAGCTGAAATCGTAAGGCGCGCCGTCAACCCTCGGATGCGGCATTTTATAGGCATCCGGATTGCCGTCCTTTGCGGCGCGGTCAAGATTAAGCCCGCCGGGATACGGAAGACCCATTGCGCGCGCAGCCTTGTCCATTGCCTCACCTGCCGCGTCGTCATGGGTATAGCCTATAACCTTAAACTGAGTATAATCCTTAACCTCAACAATATGGCTGTGACCGCCCGAAACAACAAGGCAGAGGAACGGCGGCTTCAGATCGGCATGCGTTATATAGTTGGCGGCAATGTGAGAGCGAAGATGATGAACAGGTACAAGAGGAAGCCCCGAAGCCATCGAAAGTCCTTTCGCATAGTTCACGCCGACAAGCAGTGCGCCTATAAGTCCGGGTGCGTATGTTACCGCAATCGCGGTTATATCGTCAAGCGTGCAGCCGGCCTCGTCAAGTGCGGATTTAACAACGCCCGAAATCGCTTCGACATGACGGCGCGAGGCTATTTCGGGAACAACTCCGCCGTATATTTTATGCTCCTCAACCTGCGAGGCAACAATGCTTGAAAGCACCCTTCTGCCGTCCTCGACAACGGCCGCAGCCGTCTCGTCGCAGGAGGATTCTATTGATAAAATTTTCACTGTTATTCACAATCCTTAAAGCTTTTTGTCATTATCAGCCCGTTTTCAACGGGGTCGGTGTAGAAATTCTTTCTTTCGCCTGCAATATTATATCCCTGTTTTTCATAGAGTGCAATAGCGGGAGCATTGCTTTTTCGCACTTCAAGGGTAATAAATTCACAGTTTCTTTTTTCTGCACCGTCCGCAGCGGCTGAAATAAGTTTTTCGCCGAGTCCCATCCGCCTGTATTCGGGACGGACGGCGATGTTGGCGATATACGCCTCGCCGCAGATTTCATGCACACCGATATATCCGAGAACCTTTCCGTCTGAAACAGCTGAAAGAAAATGCGCATTTTCATTGCCGAGTTCTTCACGAATCCCCTCTTCCGTCCACGGAACGGAGAAGCAGAGCTTCTCAATTTCGGCGATTCCCTTTACATGCTCTTCATTCATCGGAATTATTTCCGCTGTAAGAGCGTCAAGAAGCTTTCCGATATAATCGGCAAGCTCATGCGCACACTGACGGTAAACCCCGAGCGTTCCGCCGTAGGGGTCGGAAATTTCCCGCGGCGGCACAATTGCTCTGCAATCCGGAAAATAGCGAAGAAGCATTGACCTGTGTCCCGAGGTCATGCAGACGGCAAGGTCGGTTTCGTCAATCAGATAGGTGCTGACCGGAGACGCACGGTGACCGGATATATCCGCGCCAAGCTCGGCTGCGGCTGTTATTGCATTATTTGACGCACGGTCGCCTGCGTATGCCGCAAGTCCGCAGCTGCGGCAGGTTAAATTCTCAATTTTTCTGTCGGCAAGCATTTTTTTGCAAATGCCCTCAGCCATAGCACTGCGGCAGGGGTTGCCCGTGCAGATAAATGTTACTGTCATATCAGTCCTTCGCCTCATACCAGCTTCTGCCGTAATGAACATCCGCGGTAAGCCTTACCTTCATCGGGCAGGCGTTCTCCATTTCTTCCTTAACAATACGGCAGACAGCTTCAGCCTCCGCCTCCGGAGCCTCGACAATAAGCTCATCGTGTACCTGCATAATAAGCTTTGCCTTCAGCCCCTCTTTTTCCATGCGCTCATAAACCTTAATCATCGCGATTTTAATGATATCGGCCGCCGTACCCTGAATCGGCATATTGCGCGCAACACGCTCGCCGAATTTGCGGAGCATGGCATTGGAATTTGCAAGCTCGGGAAGATATCTGCGGCGGCTGAACAGAGTTTCGACAAAACCGTCGTTCTTCGCCTTTGAAATAACGCTTTCCATGTATCTGTCCACACCCGCAAAATTGCTGAGATAGCCTTTTATATATCTGTTCGCCTCGGCAACGGATACGCCGATATCCTTGGAAAGCGAGAACGCGCCGATTCCGTAAACAATGCCGAAATTAACCGCCTTTGCCCTGCTTCGCATGAGGGGCGTAACCATTTCAAGGGGCATGTTGAACACCTGTGACGCGGTGATGGCGTGGATATCGTCGCCGCTGTTGAAGGCGTTAATCATATTTTCGTCGTCGGCGATGTGTGCAAGCACACGAAGCTCAATCTGAGAATAGTCGGCGTCGACAAGCACACAGCCTTCCTTTGCGACGAAGAATTTTCTGAGTTCTCTGCCAACCTCGCTTCTGACGGGAATGTTCTGCAGATTCGGTTCTGTCGAGGAAATTCTGCCTGTGCGGGTTTCCGTCTGATTGAGGGTGGAATGTATTCTTCCGTCAGGAGCAACGCATTTTTTCAGACCTTCGCAATAGGTTGACTTCAGCTTTGCGAGAGTTCTGTACTGAAGTACAAGTGAAACAATCGGATAATCCTCCGCAAGCTCCTCAAGCACATCCGCGTTTGTGGAATAGCCCGACTTTGTTTTCTTTTTGCACGGAATGCCGAGCTTTTCAAAAAGCACAACGCCAAGCTGCTTTGGTGAATTGATATTGAATTCCTCGCCTGCAAGCTCATATATTCTGTCAACAAGTCCGTTTATCTGCGCCTCAAGCACCGCGCCGTACTCCTCAATGCTTCTGTCGTCAACAAGGAAGCCCGTGATTTCCATTGAGGAAAGCACCTTTGCAAGAGGCATTTCCATTTTGTAAAGGAGGTCAGACTGACCGTTATCCTCAATTTCCTTTATCGTGCGCGCCCACGCATTTTTCAGCGAAGCCGCCTGCAGGGCAATGCCGCAGTCCTCGCTGACATCGGGAGCTGCTGCGCCGTACTCCTGCGCCATTCTGCGCGGCAGGTAATCGCTCGCCGAGGGATTGAGAATGTAGCCCGCTATCATGATGTCGCTCAGCTTGCCCTTAATCTGAATATTGCGCTTAAAAGCCCATGACCACAGCGGTTTAATATCATAAACTATTTTTTCAGTTTTTTCATCTGAAAGAAATTCGCCGAGCTGTGAGGCGAATACAAAGCTGCTGTTTTCGCAGACGGCAATATAATCTCCCATATCAAACGCAATGGCGGTTACCTCGCCGTCAGAATATTCGGGAACGAAATATACCGTATCGCCGAATGAAAGCTCCGCAAGCCCGTCAACATGCTTGACCTCGAGCTTAACGGTTTCCTCCGCCTGCGCCTCAGCCGCCTGAGCTGAGCCGATACCGAATTTTTCAATCATGCTGAACATTTCGAGAGACGCAAGAATTCTTGTTGCCTCCTTAACATCGGGAGCGGCGGGAATGTAAGCATCCATATCCGTATCAACGGGAGCCTCAAGAGAAATAGTACCGAGTGTACGGCTTAAAAAAGCGGAATCCTTATCGTTTACAAGCTTTTCCTTAAGCTTCGGCTTGATGTCTAACCCGTCAATGTGGTCATATATATATTGTACGGAACCGTACTGAGCGATAAGCTCGCCCGCGGTTTTCGGCCCTACGCCTGCAACGCCGGGAATATTGTCCGAGCTGTCGCCCTGAAGAGCCTTGATTTCAATCATCTGCTTCGGAGTTACGCCGTAGTCCTCTTTTATTTTTGCGGTATCATACGGAACAGTCTGAGTTCTGCCCATTTTTGTCGAAGCGAGCAGAACAGTTGTATTTTCGCTTACAAGCTGAAGGCTGTCGCGGTCACCGGTGGCGATATAGCAGCGGTCATCACCTGTCATTTTTGCGCTGAGCGTGCCGAGAATATCGTCGGCCTCCCAGCCCGCTTTTTCGACAGTTTTATATCCCATAACGCCAAGCAGCTCCTTAAGCACAGGCATCTGCTGCCGAAGCTCGTCGGGCATGCCGTGTCTGCCCGCCTTGTATTCCGGATACATTTCGTGGCGGAAGGTCGGCGCTTTGACATCGAATGCAATCGCAACGCGGTCAGGCTCGTACTCGCCGAGAAGTCTGTGAAAAATATTCATAAAGCCGTATATTCCGTTGGTGTACCTGCCGTCCTTTGTCGTCAGCAGCTTTATTCCGTAGAACGCACGGTTGAGTATACTGTTTCCGTCAATTACAAGAAGCTTCATAAAATTCCTCCGTATCAGGCTCCCTCCGGGAGGGAGTCTGATTAATGCAAAAGATATAACATACAGTTTTATTATATCATAGTTTTGACATTTGTGGTAGGTTTATGGTAAAATAATTTCGGTGATAGTATGAAAATAAGAAACATTGAAATCAGCGGGCATGCGGCGCTGGCTCCCATGGCGGGAGTGGCCGACAGGGCGTTCCGCGAGCTGTGCAGCGAATACGGTGCGGCATATACGGTAACCGAAATGGTCAGCTCCAAGGGACTTACCATGCAGGATAAAAAATCAAAGGAGCTGCTTTATATTTCTCCGTCAGAACGGCCTGCCGCGGCACAGATTTTCGGCGACAATCCGGAAATCATGGCGCAGGCGGCGCTTAAGGCAATGGAGTTCAGTCCCGATTTTATCGACATAAACATGGGATGCCCCGCGCCGAAAATTGCAGGAAACGGCGGCGGCTCCGCCCTGCTGAAAAATCCGCCGCTTATTTCGGAAATAGTTGAAAGCGTTGTAAAGACAGCTCCCGTTCCCGTTACGGTAAAAATCCGTATAGGCTGGGACGGCGAAAGCATTAACGCCGTTGAGGTCGCGAAGCGCATTGAAGCGGCAGGAGCTGACGCGATTACGGTACACGGCAGAACAAAGGTGCAGATGTACGCTCCGCCCGTGAATTACGGGGAAATCGCAAGGGTCAAGTCCGCTGTAAGCATTCCCGTTATCGGAAACGGTGATATTACCGACGGCGAAAGCGCACAGCTGATGCTCCGTGAAACAGGCTGCGATTTTCTTATGGTCGGCAGAGGCGCCCTCGGCAGTCCGTGGGTTTTCAGCGAAATCAACGCCTTTTTTGATGAAAAAAAGTTTGAAGAACCCGACATAAATGAAAAAATGTCGGTTATGATAAGGCATATCGGGCTTATCTGCGAGTATAAAGGCGAGCATGTAGGCATGAGAGAAGCGCGCAAGCACGCCGCATGGTACATCAAGGGCATGCGCGGAGCAGCTGCGTTCAGGCAGCAGGTCGGCACACTTTCAAGCATGGATGAGTTAAAAACTCTCGCGGAACAGATTATCAGTGCCTCGGAATAAAAAATATGCAATATTCATTGTATATTCACTGATGTAACCGGTACCTTTTTCGGGACAGTTTTACACCTGTAAAGTATTTTAGCTTTACAAATTTTCCACATTTTGGGCGTTTAAGGCTTGAAACTGCGTTAAACTTTCCACAGTTTCCACCGATTTTTCCACAAAGTAAAGCAATTCGCTTTACGTAAAGTAAAATTACTTTACAAAGTGAAAACTTTCAAAATATACAGAATGCAGTGAATTTTGAATAAAGAACAATAATCCGTTTCCCGATGTAACGGACAATGTCATAACAAAAAAATGAGAAAATCTATTGACAAAACATGAAATAAAAACTAATATAATTTAGTATTGGCAAATATGATTTCACAAAACTATATTCAATATCTTAATAAAAGGAGTTTATTTATGACAGTTTTTGAGAAATTACAGGCAATTATTGCAGAACAGCTTGAAATCGATGCTGAAGAAATCGCATATGCAAGCAACATCATCGACGATCTCGGCGCTGACAGCCTTGATATTGTTGACCTTGTTATGAGCATTGAAGACGAATTCGGAATCGAAGTTCCCGACGAGGCTCTTGAAGGCATGAGTACTGTTGAGGATATGGTTAAGTACATCGAGGACAACGAATAAGTCCCCGCAATCGAAAGGCGGTCAAAAAAATGGCACAGCAGAAAAAAATGGTTGAAGAAATCACCTCAATGGATGAGGACTTCGCCAAATGGTATACAGACGTTGTAAAAAAAGCAGAGCTTATTGAATATACAAGCGTTAAGGGCTGCATGGTTATCAGACCTTACGGCTATGCTATCTGGGAAAACATTCAGCACATTCTTGATTCCATGTTCAAGGCAACAGGACACGAGAATGTGTGCATGCCTATGTTCATTCCCGAAAGCCTGCTCAACAAGGAAAAGGATCATGTTGAAGGCTTTGCCCCCGAGGTTGCATGGGTAACTCACGGCGGCAGTGAAAAGCTTGAAGAAAGACTCTGTGTCCGTCCTACCTCCGAGACTCTTTTCTGTGAGCATTACGCAAATGTTGTTCATTCCTACCGCGACCTTCCCAAGCTCTATAATCAGTGGGTAAGCGTTGTTCGCTGGGAAAAGACAACACGCCCCTTCCTGCGTCCAAGAGAATTCCTCTGGCAGGAGGGTCACACAATTCACGAAACGGCTGAGGAAGCGCAGGAAGAAACAATCCGCATGCTCAACGTTTACGCCGAGTTCTGTGAGAAATATCTCGCAATGCCCGTTGTAAAGGGCGTCAAGACAGAAAAAGAGCGTTTCGCAGGCGCTGAGAATACATATACAATTGAAGCACTTATGCATGACGGCAAGGCTCTTCAGAGCGGCACATCGCATTATTTCGGCGACGGCTTTGCAAAGGCGTTCAACATTCTCTACAGCGGCAGAGATAATCAGCAGCATCATCCGTTCCAGACATCATGGGGCATGACAACCCGTCTTATCGGCGCGGTTATCATGACGCACGGTGATGACAGCGGCCTTGTTCTTCCCCCGGCGGTTGCACCTGTACAGGTTATCATTATTCCCATTGCCGCTCATAAGGAAGGCGTTCTTGAAAAGGCTGAGGAGCTTAAGAACAGACTTGCAAAGGTATGCAGAGTAAAGGCTGACACAACAGACAAC
>JAZUDP010000183.1:0-3551 GCA_045639705.1 Acutalibacteraceae bacterium | reverse complement strand
GCGTCTGAGTCTGATTCTATCTCATTCAAAACTACTCCGTATCTGAAAACAACAGATTTCAGATGAAGAACAATGAAAAAGCGGGCAGCATACTGATGTATGTTGCCCGCTTAGCAGTTATTTGCTGAAAGATGCGTTTTCAGACGATTTATCCCTAATTTGCGCCGCCCTTTCGGCTGCTTATTCTTTTACATGTTCAAGTATATCACTGACATCACATTCCAGCGCATAACACAGGGCATCCAGTGTTTTTGTGCTGATTGCTTCACCGTGTTTGATTCTGTGAATTGTGTTTGCGGAAAATCCTAATTTGTAGATTAAATAATACTCTGTATAGCCTTTTCGGTACAGGGTATTATAAAAAGGTTTATAGCTGATCATAAAAATCACCTATTAAATTTTATCATAGTCAATTCCTTGACAATACTCAATATATTAACTATAATCATAGTCAATATATTGATATCGCCAAGGGGACTGACATAATGAAAATTGCTTTTATGATTCTTGCACACGGTAATATATATCAGCTTAATCTGTTTATTCGTCAGCTTCTCAGATACAGCGGAAGTTATGTTTATATACATCTTGACGCTAAGGCAGGGAATGCCGACAGGGCAATCATCACGGACGAAAGGGTTTTTGTCCTGCCTGAAAGGTATTCCCTGAACTGGGGGGATTATTCACTTATCAAGGCAACGAATTATCTTATTACATGTGCGCAGAAATATCAGCACCACGATTATTATTCATTTCACAGCGGAGTTGATATGGCGATAAAGCCTGTAAGCGAGTTTGCGGATTTTCTGGAAAGTGACGGAAAATTCTTTTATGCTGATTTCAAAGGCTTACCGTCTGACGGCTGGCAGTACGGCGGCGGTATCGGCAGGATTGCACTGAAGTGGCCGAGGCTTTTCAGAAAAAAAGTAAAGGCTTACTCTCCAATCAGGGTTTTACGCGGATTATACGGCAGGCTGTATAATTTCGGCTTTGTCCGCAGGCTTTTTCCCTTTAAACATCATTATATGCTTTACGGCGGTTCGGAATGGTTTACTGCTTCAGCTGAGTGCATTGAAAAAACAATTGATTTTCTGCGTGAAAACAGTGATTATGATTTGATTTTCAGAAACGCGATAAGCTCTGACGAGATATATTTCAATACGGTCTTTGAAGCCGTAAGAAACGGGCGTAATGCGGAATGCGGCAATAATCTTCGTTACATTGACTGGCGCAATATAGGTCAGAAGCACAGCGTCGGCGGACCGAATATCTGTACAATGGAGCATCTGGAGAGAATTGAAAATTCAGGAAAGTTTTTCGCAAGAAAGATGGATGTGAATACAGACGAGGAAATAATACTGTACTTTGCTGAAAAATGCTGAGAAAATACTTGACAAGATATATTCAATACTGTATAATACATGTCTGTAAAGAAAAAAGCTTTACAGACAGTTTTATTTTAAGGAGTGGCTGTCGTGAGTAAAAATCTTGATATAACGCTTTTGCTTGACTTTTACGGCGACATGCTGACCGAAAAGCAGAGAAGCTTCATCAGCTATTATTATAATGAAGACCTTTCTCTTTCCGAAATTGCAGCAGATGAGGGTATTACAAGGCAGGGTGTTCGCGACGCGATAAAACGCGCCGAGGCACAGCTTATCAGCATGGAGGAGCGGCTCGGACTTGTTGCCCGTTTTCAGAATGTTAAGCTGGGACTCAATGAGATAATGGAACTCTCAGAGCAGGTTGCGGTTTATAACCGTACCCACGGGCTTTCAATGGAGGTCAACGACTGCACCGCTAAAATCAAGGCGGTTGCACAGACTCTTCTTGCGGAGCATTATTCTTAAAAGTTAGGTGGTGCCGCTTATGGCATTTGAGGGTCTTTCCGACAGACTCGAAGCCGCTTTCCAGCGACTTAAAAGCAAAGGCGCGCTGACAGAGGCGGATGTTAAAAGTGCAATGCGCGAGGTTCGTCTTGCCCTTCTTGAAGCGGATGTAAACTACAAGGTCGCAAAGGACTTTACCGAAAAGGTTACACAGCGTGCCGTCGGTGAGCAGGTTATGGAAAGTCTTACACCTGCCCAGATGGTAATTAAAATAGTTAACGAAGAGCTTACCGAACTCATGGGCGGAACAAAAGCCCGTCTTGCAATCGCAAACCACCCGCCGACAGTCGTCATGATGTGCGGACTTCAGGGTTCAGGTAAAACCACTCACAGCGGTAAAATCGCGCTGAGGCTCAAGAATGAGGGACACAGACCTCTGCTTGTTGCCTGCGATATCTACCGTCCCGCCGCTATCAAGCAGTTACAGGTTGTCGGTGAAAGCATCGGCGTTCCTGTTTTTGAAATGGGTCAGATCAATCCCGTTACAATCGCTCAGGAGGCTATCAAGTTAGCCAAAGACCAGGGCTATGATTACGTTTTCCTTGACACGGCAGGCCGTCTTCACATTGATGAGGAGCTTATGAACGAGCTTAAGAATGTCAAGGCGGAGGTCAAGCCTCACGAAATCCTGCTTGTTGTTGACGCAATGACGGGTCAGGACGCGGTTAATGTTGCAACCTCGTTCAACGATGCGCTCGGAATTGACGGTATCGTGCTTACAAAGCTCGACGGTGACACACGAGGCGGTGCCGCACTCTCAACAAGAGCGGTTACGGGCAAGCCGATCAAGTTTGTCGGTATCGGCGAAAAGCTCGGCGACCTCGATGTTTTCCATCCCGACAGAATGGCTTCGCGTATTCTCGGCATGGGCGATATGCTTTCACTTATCGAAAAGGCTGAAATGGCGCTTGACGAGAAGAAGGCAATGGAGCTTGAAAAGAGACTTAAGCAGAATAAGTTCGATATGAACGACCTGCTTGACCAGCTCGGACAGATTCGCCGCATGGGCAATATCAAGGATATGCTTTCCATGATTCCCGGCGTTGAAAAGCAGATTAAGGACATTGATATTGACGAGCGTCAGTTTGACCGCATACGCGCAATTATCGAGTCCATGACGCCGCAGGAGAGGGAGAAGCCCGAAATCATCAACCCGTCGCGCAAGCGCCGTATTGCAGCGGGCTGCGGACAGCAGGTTGAGGATGTCAACAGACTTCTTACTCAGCACAAGCAGATGCAGAAGATGTTCAAGCAGATTAACGGCAAGGGCAAAAAACGCCGCCGCGGCAGACCCGACCTTTCACAGTTCAAAGGCTTTAATGTTTAAAACAGATTCAAACACGCATATTTTATCACCTGCGTGATTGATATAGAAAAATTTATTTTTAATATTTGGAGGAATTTACAATGGTTAAAATCAGACTTCATCGCATGGGCGCAAAGAAAGCACCTTTCTACCGCGTAGTAGTTGCAGATTCAAAGTATCCCCGTGACGGCAGATTCATGGCAGAAATCGGTACTTACAATCCGATGACAGAGCCCGCAGAGGTTAAAATCGACGCAGAAGCAGCTGCAAAGTGGCTTGCAGACGGCGCTCAGCCCACAGATACTGTAAAAGAGCTCTTCAAGAAGAACGGCATTATTAAATAATTAGGAGTTACT